>JALYTM010000011.1 GCA_030854305.1 Candidatus Dormiibacterota bacterium | reverse complement strand
CGCGCAGCCCGCCAGGACCGAGCGGGCGGTCGGCGTCGCGCCGCCGGTCCTGGCCGACGACGATGCACGGCACGCCGTTGAATCGGGCCAGTGCGAGCACCAGCCCGGGCTCGGTCTCGCCGGCGCCGGTACCCCGCAGCAGCGAGACGTCTGTGGCGGCGACCCTGAGCAGCCTTCGCACCCCCGGCCGGTCGGGCCGCCGGGAGCGCTCGATGGAGGCGACAGCCGGCAGGTCAGGGAGCGTTTCCAGGGGAAGCGGCTCGATGTCGGGAGGCCGCTCGCGCGATCCGGCGAGGACGCTCAGCGTGCGCGCCGCCAGGCCGGCGACGTCCTCGAGAGCGATGACGGCGTCGATGAGGCCGTGCTCGAGCAGGTTCTCGGCGCGCTGCACTCCCGACGGGAAGGGCTCGCCGTACAGCGTCTGGTAGACGCGCGGTCCGAGGAAGCCGATCAGCGCACCGGGCTCGGCGGCGGTGACGTGGCCGAGCGACCCCCACGACGCGAGCACGCCGCCCATGGTGGGATGGCGGAGGTAGACGAGGTAGGGGAGGCCTGCGGCCTTGTGCCGCGTAATGGCCGCGGTGATCTTGACCATCTGCAGGAAGGCGATCGTGCCCTCCTGCATGCGCGTGCCCCCGGAGGCCGGCGCAGCCACCAGCGGTAGCTCCAGTCGCGTCGCCTTCTCGACGGCGCGGGCCAGCCGGTCCGCGGCGGCCACGCCGATCGAGCCGCCGAGGAAGCCGAACTCGCTTGCGACGACCGCGATGCGGCGACCGCTGATGGTGCCTTCGCCCGTGATCAGCGACTCGTCGACGCCGGTCTTCAGCCGCGCCGCGGCGAGCGCGGCCGCGTAGCTCGCGTCAATCTCCCGGGGCTCCAGCGGCGGCTCGTCCCAGGAGACGAAGCTTCCGGCATCGACGACTGATGCGATCACCTCGCGGGCGTCGGGATGGCGCGGCGCGGTCACTCCCGGATCACCCGTCGGCAATCAGGTTCTCGAGTCCCGAGGCGTCGCTAGCGCTCTCGATGGCCACCGTGCGGTCTTCGATCGGTTCACCCAGGTCTTCCTCCTCGCGCACCGCGGCCCGCGGTACTGTCTTGATCTCTCACGGCGTTTTGGCTACCTCCAGCGGCTGGGGCTCCGGCACGATGCCGACCTCGAGCCAGGGAACGCTGCTTTCCAGGTGCGAGCGGCACGATCCGACCGGCGAGTCGGTGATCCAGTTGTCGATCGGCTGCTTGGCTCGCAGGGCCCGCCAGACATCCTCGAAGCGCAGCGGCATGTGCGTGAGCTCGGCGCCTGTAGCCTGGTGGATGGCGTTGCCCAACGCCGGGGCGACCGAGATCATCGGGTGCTCTCCGACTCCTCGCGCGCCGAACGGTCCATCGAGCTGTGGTGTCTCCACGGCAATGCTCTCGATCTGCTCGGGGAGGTCCTTCGCCGTCGGGATCTTGTTGTCGGTGAACGACGGGTTGAGCAGATGGCCCTGCTGGTCGTAGATGTAGCCCTCGCAGAGGGCTGTCCCCAAGCCCTGGATCATGCCGCCGATGCACTGTCCGCGCACGAGAGCGGGATTGATCACCTTGCCCACGTCGAACACCGAGGCGATCTTGATGATGTCGAACTCCCCGGTATCGGGATCCACCTCGACGACGACGCCGTGGGCGCCGTAGGTCCAATCCAGAGCAGGCAGCCCCTGGCCGGTCACCTTGTCCAGGTTGGACAGGCCCTGCGCGATGTAGCGGCCCACCCCGACGAGCGGGCCACCGATCCCGTTGCCGTTGGGGTAGGCGTAGCCGATCGAGAGAGCCGCGAAGCTCACCGATGCGCTCGGATGATGCTTGACGAAGACCTTTTCCGCGTCGTGGTCGAGATCGTGCGTGTTGCAACGAAGCACCTGAGCTGCGACTTGGTACGCTTGGTCGAGGAGATCCCGGCAGGCCAGCACAGTGGCGTTGCCGGAGAGGATGAGCCCCTTGGACGCCACGGTCTGCCAGTCGTAGGGGTCCTTGTCGGTGTCCTTCTCGATGGGGACCTTCACCTTGTCAACGGGGAAGCGCAGCACCTCCGCAGCGATCTGGCCGATTGCGGTGGCTGAGCCCTGGCCGATCTCGGTCAGGGCGATGGTCACAATCACGGAGCCGTCGGAGTTCATCTTGGCGACGGCGGCGGTGGCCGTGAAGGAGGGCATCGCGGGCGCCTTGTGCAGGGTGGCGAGTCCCTTGCCGATCCTCCTCCCGGTCCGCTCCTGGCGCTGCTCTTCCTCGGGTGTGAGCCGGCCGTAGCCGATGGCCTTGGCGGCCTCGTCCAGGCACTTGCGCGGATTGCCGCCGTCCTCGGTGAGCTCCTCACCGGTCAGCGTCGTCGAGCCCGGATGCAACAGGTTCTTGAACCTGAACTCCAGGGGGTCCATCCCGATCGCGAGGGCGACCAGCTCCATGTGCCGCTCGAGCCCCCAGAAGAACTCCACGTGACCGAATCCCCGGTAGGCGGTGCCGTAGGGCTTGTTCGTGTAGATGGTGTAGGCGTCGACCCAGGCGTTGGGGATGTCGTACGGGCCCGCCGCCGAATAAGTCGAGGCGCGGGTGACGTTGACGGCGTAGTCCGCGTACGCGCCGGCATCCCAGTACATGGACATCTGCTGAGCCGTGATCCTGCCGTCGGAGCGGACACCGGTCTTGATCCTGTAGGTGAGTGCGCTGCGGCACGGAAGCAGGCTGAACTCCTCCTCCCGGGTCGCCTGCAACTTCACTGCCCTCCCGCCCGCCTTGCGAGAGAGGCAGGCGACGAGCGGCTCGAGGTGGATGCCCGCCTTGCCGCCGAAGCCGCCACCGACGTGGGGCACGATGACCCTCACCTGGTTGAGCGGCAGCCTCATGGCGGAGCAGAACAGGCTGCGCACCGTGAACGGCGACTGCGCGCTCGTCCAGATCGTCACCTCGTCGCCGGTCTCCCACCGGGCAATGACGACGTGGGTCTCGAGCGGAACGTGCTGGACTGAGGGGTTGGTGTACTCGCGCTCCACAACCCACTCCGCCTCGGCGAAGCCCTTCTCGATGTCGCCCTTTCGTATCCGGCTGATGTTCGCGATGTTGGTGCCGGGTTGAGGTGTGAAGGCTGCCTCGACGAAGGAGTAGGTGCCGAGGTCGGGATGCACCAGCGGGGCGTCGGGCTTGATCGCTTCCATCGGGTCGAGGACCGGCGTCAGGACCTCGTACTCGACATCGATCAGCTCAACGGCGCGGGCGGCGATGTCAACGCTGTCCGCCGCCACGGCGGCGACAGCTTCGCCGAAGTGGCGCACGTCATCCTTGGCGAGAATGTCCTTGTCCACGACGTAGAGGCCCAGCCGGTAGTTGAGCTCGTGGCCGGTGAGGACCGCATGGACTCCGGGAAGGTGCTCCGCCTTCGAGGTGTCGATGCTGCGTATGCGGGCCCTCGCGTGAGGGCTCTGCTTGACCTTGGCGTGGAGCATGCCAGGCATCACCAGGTCACCCGTGTACAGCGCGGCGCCGGTGAGCTTGCTGACCGCCTCGAGGCGCGGATGGCTCACACCGACGGAGTTCATCTGGGATCGGCTCGCGTTCTCAGACATTCCTCAACTCCCCTTTTGTCGCTGTGGTGAGCTGCCCCGATGCGTCAAGCACGGCCTCGATGATCTGCAGGTAACCCGTGCAGCGGCAGAAGTTGCCTTCGATGCCCTCCTTGATCTCGGCGACGCTCGGTTTCGGATTCCTGATGAGGAGGTCTCTGACCGACATGACCATGCCGCCGGTGCAGAACCCGCACTGGACCGCGTGGTTTCGCGAGAAGGCGGCCTGGATCGACGACAACTCGCCGTCGTGGGCCTCTCCCTCGATCGTCTCCACCGCAGCGCCGTCGGCCTCGGCGGCCAGGGCCAGGCAGGAGTTCACGGTCTTCCCGTTCAGGAATACCGTGCATGCGCCGCACTCGCCGGCGGCGCAGCCCTCCTTTGTGCCGGTGAGACCCACGCTGTCCCTGAGGAAGCGCAGCAGTGTCCAGTGCTCATCGATGTCCCGCTCGTAGACGTGACCGTTGACCGTCACCGAGATCCTCATCACGCCACCTCCTGGAGCACTCGTCGGGCGAAGATGCCCACCATGTGCTCGCGGTACTCCCGGCTGCAGCGCAGGTCATCGATCGGGTGGATGGCGTCGCGAGCCGCGGCCACCACCGCGTCGGCGGAATCCGCCGCCGAGAGCCCCTCGACCAGCAGCGGCGTTGGGGCGCAGGAGCTGATCCCGAGGTTCAGAACGCCGTCCTTGCTCATCGCGGCGACGCCGACGATCCCGAGGTCGTGCCCCTTGATCCGCTTGAGCTTGCAGTAGGAGCCGCGGGCAGCCGCGGTCTCCGGGGGGACGATGATCTCCTCGAGGATCTCGTCGGGGCGGAGCACCGTCCGTTTCACGCCCGTGAAGAACTCTTTGAATGGCACCACACGCTGGCCTGTCGCTGACGAGATCACCGCGCGGGCGCCCAGGCAGAGCAGTGCAGGCGCCATGTCCGAGCAGGGCGAGGCGTTCACGACGTTGCCGATGACGGTGGCCCGGTTGCGAATCTGGTGGGATGCGAGAACCTGCGCGCAAGCTACGAGCAGCGGGTACGAATCGCGAATCCTGGCATCGGCGAGGACGTCGTTGATGGTGACGCCGGGGCGGATGATCAGCCCCTCTGTTTGGCTCCAGGTGATGTCCGAGAATCCTTCGACCCTCTTGATGTTCACCACCAGCGCGGGGTGGGCGAACCCGGCTCGCACGTCGATGAGCAGGTCGGTGCCTCCCGCCAGGATCCGCGCGTTCTCACCGTGCTCGACGAGCAGGCTGAACAGCTCCTGACGTTCCACCGGGGATCGGTACGCGAAGGCAGCGGTCATGGGGCTAGCCGAAGTCGACGATGGCCGCGACCGGGCCGCCGCCGGACGGACCCTGGTGCACCGCGGCCACCGACACGAAGATCGCCGAATCACTCGTGCACGCCGCGGCGACACCACCCACGCACGCCTTGATCGCGCGGTGCCAGTGGACGTCCGAGTCGTCGAGCATGATGTTGCGGCGGCCACGCACCCGCCCCGAGGGATCCGCTTCGCACTTCAGGAAGACG
Organism: Candidatus Dormiibacterota bacterium; assembly: GCA_030854305.1. GTDB lineage: Bacteria > Chloroflexota > Dormibacteria > Aeolococcales > Aeolococcaceae > Aeolococcus. The sequence continues at coordinate 8,702 of JALYTM010000011.1, read as the reverse complement.
TTGACCAGCCTGCCTTTCAGGTCGGTGTGGTGGGGACGCTCCGGCAGCTCGAGGCCGGCCGAGCGGATCGCCTCCCAGACGCCGTCCTGGTCGATGGCGTCGCGCATCACGCTGTGCCCCACCCGATAGCGCCCGCCGATGCCGCGCACGTTGCCCACGACCACGATCTGCGCCTGGTCGAGCTCGACACCGGACGAGCACGAGGCCACCGCCGAGTACAGGGAGAGGTCGTGGAAGATCTGCTCGGCGGTGGGCGTGGCGATCTCGCCCAGCGCCACCGCAATGCCCAGCGCGGTGGTGGCGTTGGAGACGTCCATGGACAGGCCGGTCTCCTCCGTGAACACCGTCTTGCCCCGGCTGCGCGCGTCGGTGATGGTCGAGAGCGTCAGCAGCGGCGTCTTGGTCTGCACGTAGTGCACGTCCTTGGGATCGGTGATCCCCGCCCGCTCCATGGCGACCCGGACGCCGGCGGCGACCTTCTCGATCATCGCCAGCCTCCCGATGTCCTCGGGAAAGATCTTCTCGCTCATCGCGTAGCCCACCGACACTCGCGGCTCGTCGGTCTGCACCGCCTTGCTCCGGTCGATGGTCGCAAAGATGGTGGCGTGCGGCGAGAGGATGCCGTCGGTGCCACCCGACCACACCAGCGGGATCTGCTTGACCTCGTCCATCGTGCGCGTGCCCTTGGCCACCAGCACGTCGCGGAAGGCCCGGTCCGCGATGATTCGCGTGTAGTCGTTGACCCCGCCGTTGCCCTCGGTCTTGCCGACCACGGCGACGACCCGGTCAGCCTCGATCACCCCCTCGGCAATCAGCTTCTCGAGACCCGAGGCGTCGCTGACGCTCTCGAGGGCCACCTTGCGGATTTCGATTGGTTCAGCCATGTCTTTCTCCTTGAGCACCGCGGCCCGCGGCACTTTCTTGATGGTGAAGTTCAACGACCGTTCCGGCGAGGCCGTCCACGGCGTCGGCAATGCGATCGAGCGATGTGATCACGGCGCGCCGTCCGCCGGCCTCGACAAAGCGGATGGCGGCCTCGACCTTGGGTCCCATGCTCCCGCTCGCGAAGTGGCCCGCGGCTGCCAGCGAGCGCAGCTCGAGCGTGGTCACGATGCCGATGGGGCGCTCCTCCGGCGTGCCGAACGCAGTTGCCGCGTGCTCGACATCGGTGGCGATGACGAGGACGTGCGCGCCGACGGCCCGCGCCAGCACCGCTGCGCCAAGGTCCTTGTCGATGACCGCCTCCACGCCATGGATGCGGCCCCCCCGGCGTACCACGGGGATCCCGCCTCCGCCGGCGGCGACGACGATGAAGCCCGCGTCGACCAGCGCCCGCGCCGCCGCGGCGTCGAGGATCTCCAGGGGCTCGGGGCATGCGACCACCCGCCGCCATCCCTTCGCGCCGCGATCCTCCCACGTCTGACCGTGCTCGATCATGACGCGCGCCTCGTCCTCGGGGAGGTAGCGGCCGATCGGCTTGGTCGGATGGCTGAAGCCCTCGTCGTCCGCGGCGACCAACGTGCGGGTGACGACGGCCGCGACCCCGCTGTGAACGCCCCGTTCGTCGAGGACGTGATCGAGCGCGTTGAGGATCATGAAGCCGATCGTCCCCTGCGTCTGCGCGCCGCACCAGTCCAGGGGCACCGGCGTCACAACTGTCGCCGCGACCTCGTTCTTCACGAGGATGTTGCCGACCTGGGGACCGTTGCCGTGCGTGAGGACGACGGAGCGCCCCGCGACGATGACGTCGCCGACGCGCTCCATGGTGCGCTCGATGGCGGCGACCTGCGCTTGTGGCGTCGCTCCTCCCTGCTCATCCGTCATCGCGTTGCCGCCGACTGCTATGAGCACGCGCTCCGGTTGGCTGTTCCTCATGGTGTTCTCTGCATCCTTTGGCGGCGACGGCTCCGCGGGCCCGACGCAGAGAGGCGTCGCGCCCGGAAGCGTGCGCACGTCGTCAGACGAGAACCTCGTCGGGAACCAGCATGGTCTCGTTCGCCTTGACGACCGCCTCGGGGACGGCGAAGACCAGCTCGGAGCCGGTCATCTGATGGACGTAATCCTTGATCGAGGCGTCCCAGTACTTCTTGGTGACGTAGTACACGCGGGCGCCCCCGAGCTCGTGCTGGACGTCAGGCCACGGGTAGCTGGGCTGAGCCATGCCGAGGCCCCAGCGGTGCCAGCCGTTGTAGCTCTCGTAGGTCGCCCAGAACTCCTTGTTGCCCAGGACCTCGAAGGCGTAGTGCGCCTTCGCGTAGTACATGATGGCGCCGATGCGGCCGCCGCGGGCGATGGCCATGGTGTGCAGGCTGATGTTGACGTCGTCGTTCATCAGCCTCCCGTTGCAGAATCCGACCCACTGGCCGTCGACGAGGCCGACGAGCGTGTACGGGTCCTTGAGCCGCTTGCGATACCAGCCGCAGATCTCGGCGTACACGCGGGCACCGACGATGTCGTAGAAGTCGTGGTCGGAATCCATGACCCTCTTCATGTACGCCATCATCGCCGGGGCCTCATCGAGGCGAGCCTCGCGGATGTACATCGTGCGGCCGTCCTTGAGGGTGATCATCGCCCCCGGCCACGGCTTGATCTGCGAGGGCGGTCCCTGGAGCAGGGGCTCAATCTCCTCGACATCGATGGTGATCTGGCGCTGGGATACCGTCTCTGGTGCTTCGAGCCGCATGTGTGTGTTCCTCTTTTCAGTCGTGCGATCCGATGGGATACGGGTGGGTCTCGGTGAGGCTGCAGCCGTCTATGGCTCCCCTTCGCGAGTGGCCGCCTCGTGAGATTCTGGCGCCCGCTCGCGCCGCAATCGAGGGTCCAAAGTCACATCTCTGCTGACATCGAGCGTGTCGAGCTCGGCGACGGAGGTTGATGTCGACCAGGCGCGCTGGGATCGCCAAGCGCAGGTTGAGAAGCGGGATCAGGCTCTGGCCGCCGGCAAGCACCTTGCCGTCCCCGCCCACCCTGGGCGAGGACGGCCAGCGCTTCCTCGACAGTTTCAGGCGAGGAGTAGCTGAACGGTGCCGGCTTCACCCCTGTCCGTCAGTACGGAGCCGTGGGTGCGTGACCGGAGGGGCGCGGGGTCTGCGGGGGCAGCCCGCCTCCCACTGGTCCTGTGATCTGCGGTTGAGCCTGGCCTTCCACCGGGCCCGATGCGGGCGACGCGGGTTCGTTGGGCCAGCCCTCGCGGAAGAGGCCGAAGCGCGACAGGTACTTCATCAGCTGGTAGGCGAAGATCACGCCGAACGAGCCCATCGCGATGCCGTTGAAAGCAAAGGCATTGGTCCCGACCGTGAAGGACCATGTGTAGTTGGCCGCGCCGATGATCAGCGCGATCGCGGCGGGCATGAGGTTGACAGGGTTCTTGAAGTCGACGTGGTTCTCCACCCAGATCCGTCCGCCGAGGACGGCGATCAGACCGTAGAGGACGGTCGTGGCGCCTCCGAGGACCCCCAACGGGAGGCTGAAGATGAGCGCGCCGAACTTGGGGATGAAGCCAAGGCAGATCGCGGTGAGGCCGGCGACGACGTATGCCGCCGTCGAGTAGACCTTGGTCGCGGCCATGACCCCGATGTTCTCCGCGTAGGTCGTGGTGCCACTTCCGCCGCCGAGGCCGGCCAGCATGGTCGCCACGCCGTCGGCCATGTACCCTCGTCCGAGGGACCTGTCGAGGTTGCGCCCGGTCATCGTCGCCACGGCCTTGATGTGGCCGGTGTTCTCGGCGATGAGCACCAGGACCACCGGGACGATCACCAGGATCGCCCGTCCGCTGAACGTCGGGGTGGTGAACGTGGGCAAGCCGAGCCAGTCAGCGGTCTTGACGTCGTGGAAGCTAATCTGGCCCTGGGGGATCGCGATCAGGTATCCGAAGATGATTCCCAAGAGGATGGAGATGCGTCCGAAGAACCCGCGGAGGAGCACCGTGAACAGGAGGATCGCCGCCAGCGTTCCGAACGCCGTCCACGCTTGCGCGGTGAACTCCGAAGCCGCGGTCGGGGCGAGGTTGAGTCCGATCAGCGCGACCACCGCACCCGTGACCGCCGGAGGCATCAGCCAGTCGATCGCCCTGTGGCCGAACTGGTTGACCAGCGCCCCGACGATGAAGAAGACTGCGCCACAGACGAAGATGCCGCCCAGGGCTGCCGGGATCCCGCCCCCCGCCTTGGCGATGAGCACCGGCGAGATGAAGGCGAAGCTGCTCCCGAGGTAGCTCGGCAGGCCCATCCGCTGGCCACGCCCGCGCGTGATGAGGATGAAGCCGATTGTGCCGATGCCAGAGAAGAAGATCGTCGTGGTTGGCGGGAACCCGGTCAGGACCGGGACAAGAAATGTTGCCCCGAACATGGCCAGCACGTGCTGCAGGCCGAGGCCGATGGTCAGGGGCCAGGCCAGCCGCTCATCAGGTGAGACGACAGCCGTCGGTTCGACGTGCCGCCCGTCTCCATGCAGAGTCCAAAGCGCAGCCATGTCTCGTACCCCCTTAGCGGGTGGGTTGTTGATACCGCAGCACCGGTTCCGCCCATGAGAGGCGGCGCAGAGGAGCGGCGGGAATCGTGATGGAGAGTCGGCGCCGGCGCCTCACGTAGAGGACCGTAGGCGGGCCGCTGTCGGTTGCGGGCATTCACAGGTGACGATCACGTTGCGATTCTGAAACGCCGCTGCCACGAAGATCGAGGGACCAAAGTCACCAATGCGCGCGCAATCGGTCACCTGGTGATCCTCCCTGCGCGGACCGCCCTGAGAGGGCAATGCGCTACGCTGCCGTCGTGGGCAACGCGTTGCTGACCGAGCGACTGAGCGGCACCGTGGACGCAGCCCCCGCCGCTCCGACGCAATCGCAGGCGGCCGTCGCCAGCACAGCCCTTGCTGACCTCCTGTCCGCGCCCGCGCGGCCGGCGTGGCTCCTGGGAGCTTCGACTGCGGCGCTCTACCTGTCCCTCGACGGCACCGCGCCCGAGCCCAGCGTCATCGCCGTCGTCGCAGCCGGCGCCGTCCGGCTCCCCCTCGCGCTGGTGCTCGCCGGCCCGGTCCCCACCATGGATGGGGTGCGCGGCGGCACCGTCGGGTGGGGCACAGTGGCGGTCGGGAGCTTGCTTGTGCGGCCCGGGCGCTGGTTCGACCCCCGCCCTCGCCTTGCCGCTCCATTCCAGGACGGCCCGATCACGACGGCAGCTCGGCTCCTTGACGAGCTCCCTGCGGAGGCATCCGGTGTGCCCGGTGCGCGGGTCGGCTCGGTGTCGGCCGCGCTGGTTGACGGCAACCCGCGGCCTGCACTGGACCTCATCGGCCGCGGGCCCGGCCTCACCCCGGCCGGTGACGACGTGGTCGCCGGCATTCTCGCGGCGATCGCGCTGGCTGGCTTGCTCGATACCAGGACGGGAGGGGCTGTGCTGGCGCACGCCGCCACCGCGACCACGTCCCTCTCGTGCGCGCTCCTCCGCTGCGCCGCGGCAGGACAGGTGATTCCGCAGGCAGCGGCATTCCTCGCCGCGCTGACTGCGGGTGCACCGCTCGTGCCCTCCCTCGACGAACTGACCTCCGTCGGCGCCACCTCCGGCGTGGCCCTCGCGCTCGGCCTGGTGGCCGGGGCGCGCGCGGTCCTGGCCGGACCGTTGCGGACACGTCGGTGAGCACGACCATCGAGCTGCGGCGGGGGATCTACCGAGACTCGGTGAAGCTCATGCAAGTCTCGCGTGCGCTCTCCCAGGCAGCCGGCGTTCAGGCGGCTCTCGTGGCCATGGCCACCCCGCTGAACATCGACCTCCTCCCCGGGATGGGCCTCGACCCCTCGACGGTCGCCGCAGCCTCACCCAACGACCTGCTCGTCGCCGTCCGCGCGGATGACGACGCCACGCTGGCGTCTGCCGTGGCGTTGCTTGATGAGCTTCTCTCGGCCCGCGACGGACAGTCCGGCTCCGACGGGTTCGGCCAGCCGGTGCCGCCGCGGACGACGGGCAGCGCACTCCGGCGTTCGGAGGCGCGGCTCGCGGTCGTGTCCGTCCCCGGCCGGAACGCCTTCGTGGAGGCGATGGACGCACTGCGCGCGGGGGCGTCGGTGATGGTGTTCAGCGACAACGTGCCGGTCCAGCAGGAGATCGCGCTCAAGGACGAGGCAGCCCGCCGAGGTCTGCTCGTTATGGGGCCGGACTGCGGCACAGCCATCGTCGGCGGTGTGGGCCTCGGGTTTGCCAACGTTGTGCGCCCCGGCCCGGTCGGCATCGTGGCGGCGTCGGGAACTGGAGCACAGCAAGTCTGCTCGCTGCTGGACGCAGCCGGGGTGGGGATGAGCGCGGTGCTCGGCACCGGGGGGCGTGACCTCTCGCGGGAGGTCCGCGCCAGGTCGACGCTCCAGGCCCTCGAGATGCTGGACGCACACCCTGCGACCGACCTCATCGTGGTGCTGTCCAAGCCCCCGGCGCCGGATGTCGCCGCCCTGGTGCGCGATGCGGCCGGCCGGATGCGAACGCCCACGATCGTCGGGTTCCTGGGCCGCGGCGAAGGCGACCTGACTGCGGTGACGTCCCGGGTCCTGGGCGCGCTGGGACTGCCGCCGGTGGAGCCGCCCGAGTGGCCGGCCCCGACCGAGCGTGGATCGCGGCCCGGAGCTCTCCGAGGGCTCTTCTCAGGAGGCACGCTGTGCGACGAAGCGATGCTCATAGCCGTGGATGTGCTGGGACCGATCCTTTCGAACATCCCTCTCGACCCGAAGTGGGCCCTTCCCTCGGACCTCCGTGCGGCCGGACACCTGATGATCGATTTCGGCGATGACCGGCTGACCCAGGGGCGGCCACACCCGATGATCGATTGGACGCTGCGTCTGGACCGCCTTGCCGCCGAGGCCGCCGATCCGGCGTGCGCGGTCGTGCTCCTCGATGTTGTGCTCGGCTACGGATCGCACGACGCGCCGGCCGCCGTGCTGACTCCAGCGCTGCGTGAGGCACGGGAGCGGGCCAGTGCCGACGGGCGGGATCTCGCCGTCGTCGTGTCGCTGACCGGTACCGCGGGCGATCCGCAGGGCCTGGAGACCACCGCTCGGGCGCTCCAGGACGCGGGGGCGAGCGTGCACCTGTCGAATGCTGCCGCAGCCCGCACAGCGGCATCGCTCGTCGAGCGGAGCGCATGAGATGAGCACGAACGGGGTGCCCCTCCTCGACGAGCCACAGGCGATCGTCACCGCGGGCCTCGCCCTCTTCGACGAAACGCTTGCCGCCCAGGCGGTCCCGGTCACTGCAGTGCAGTGGCAGCCGCCGGCAAGCGGCTCGGAAGATGCCCTTTCCGCCATCGCCGACGATGCACGCACCCCGGACGCCAACGCCGAGGCGGTGCGACGGCTGACCTCCGCACGCCCGTACTGGGTGGACATCGCGCGCGCGGGCGACGTGCTCGAGCTCGGCAAGGGTGAATTCCTCCACGCCGGGCCTCCGATCGAATGGAAGGACGCGCTGGGACCGCTCCGCGGGGCATTGCTCGGCGCGATGATGTACGAGGGGCTCGCGACCACAGTTGCTGAGGCCGAGGGCATCGCCGCAGGTGGGGGAATCGCACTTTCGCCATGCCACTCACGGGGCGCCGTCGGCCCGATGGCGGGGGTGATCAGCGCGTCGATGCCCGTCGTCGTGCTCGCCGAGCAGGAGTTCGGCGGAACGGCCTACGCGACGCTGAACGAGGGCCTGGGCAAGGTCCTGCGCTATGGCGCCTATGACGATGAGGTAATCGACCGGCTGCGCTGGCTCGAGCGCGTGCTCGCACCGCTGTTGCGCGAGGCGGTGCGCCGGCACGGGCCGGTCGACCTGACCTCGCTCATCGCTCAGGCGCTGCAGATGGGCGACGAGGGGCACAACCGTAACCGGGCCGGGACCTCCCTACTCATTCGTGAGATCGTCGCCGACCTCGTCGAGGTCGACGCACCCGCCGCGGACATCGCCAGCGCTCTCCGCTTCATCAACAGCAACGACCACTTCTTCCTCAACTTCTCGATGCCTACCGGCAAGGCCGCGGCCGACGCCGCGCGCGACATCCCAGGGTCGACGATGGTGGTCGCGATGGCTCGCAACGGCACAGAGTTCGGGGTGCAGACCTCCGGCACCGGCGACGCCTGGTTCACCGCGCCTGCCCCCATGGTCAAAGGGCTGTACCTGGGCGGGTTCGGACCGGAGGACGCCAGCCCGGACCTCGGCGACTCGACCATCACGGAGACCGTCGGGCTGGGCGGGTTCGCGATGGCGGCGGCGCCGGCGATCGCGAGGTTCGTCGGTGGCGAGGCCGCGGACGCTCTCCGGCACACGCTGTCGATGTACGAGATCACCCTCGCCGAACACCCGATGTATCAGATCCCCGTGCTCGGCTTCCGCGGCACACCGACGGGGATCGACGTCACCCTGGTGGCGCGGTCGGGTGTCGTCCCCGTCGTCAACACCGGCATTGCCGGCCGGGTTGCCGGTGTGGGCCAGGTGGGGGCTGGCCTCGTCGAGCCGCCGATGCAGGTGTTCGTCGACGCGGTCAACGCACTCGGCAGGAAGGCGGCGGCCGCAACCTGACGTTTCGGCTCACCTACGACGCGTCGGGATCGGGTCCAGCGCCGCGTGAGCGCCCTGCGTGCGCACGAGCCGCTTCGGTTACCGCGTCGCTCAGCACGCGCGACCACGTGACGAAGTGCTCGTCGGCGCCGGCGGCCAGGGAGAAACCCTCCGGCGCCCCCT
>JALYTM010000216.1 GCA_030854305.1 Candidatus Dormiibacterota bacterium | reverse complement strand
CCCGACACCGTTGTCGGGGGGAGTTCGGCCATGGGGCCGCATTCTACGGAGCGACGACCGGGCGGCCGCCCGCGGTCGCGGTCCCCGGCACGCTCGACGCCGGCACTTGACCGGGCGCGGCCCGGCGTGGAAGGGTTGCCGCCATGGTTGAAGACCTCATCGACCCACGCCGCGTCGAACCACCGTACCTGCTGACGGAACGGGACATGCTGGAGGCGTGGCTGGACTTCCACCGCACCACGCTGCTGCTCAAGTGCGAGGGCCTCGACGACCGCGCCCGCAAGAGTCGCCCGGTCCCCACCTCGCTGTTGTCGTTGCACGGCCTGGTGCGACACATGGGTGAAGTGGAGCGCGGCTGGTTCCGCCGCACCCTGCTCAGCGAGCCCGATCTGGCGCGGATCTGGCGCGACCCCGAGGTCGAGGACAGTGAGCTGGTCCCGCTCGACGACGCCGACTGGGACGCCGACGTCGCCACCTGGATGGCCGAATGCCGGCTCAGCCGGGAGGCGGCGGCGACCCGAAGCCTCGACGACACCGGCATCCGCGACGGTGAGGTGTGTTCACTCCGTTGGATCTACGTCCACATGATCGAGGAGTACGCCCGGCACAACGGCCACGCCGACCTGATCAGGGAGATGATCGACGGCGCCGTCGGCTGGTAGCGGCCGGTGAGCAGGAGGGTCACTCCACCCAGGCTGCTGCGACGGCGGTTGCGCAACCAGCAGCTGGAGCCACCGCTTGCGGGCACGCCCGAGGAGGTGGTTCGCTCGCTGGTGGCGGTTCAGGCACAGGACTACGCGGGCGCCGCCTGGGCGGTCGGCCAGCGGATGCGCAACGGGACGCGCGACGAAGTCGACCAGGCACTGGACGAGGGCCGGATCCTTCGCACCCACGTGCTCCGCCCCACCTGGCACCTGGTCACGCCGAAGGACATCGGTTGGCTGCTGGCACTGACCGGCGCGCGAGTCCGGGAGGCCAACCGCTCGTACGTTCGTCGCCTCGGGCTGGGGGACGAGCTGCTCGATCGTGGCTGCGACGTCATCGTGAGCGTGCTGCGGGAAGGCACGCACCTCACCCGCGAACAGGTGCGAGAAGCGCTCGCCGACCACGGCATCACGTTCGGTGGGGTCGGCCACCTCCACGCGCTGATGGACGCCGAGCTGCGCGGGCTGGTCGTCAGCGGTCGTCGCAGCGGCCGCCAGCAGACATATGCCCTTCGCGAGGAGAGGGCGCCGACGGCCCTCGCGATGGACCGGCCGGCTGCGCTGCGGCTGCTGGCGACCCGATACCTCGCCGGCCATGGGCCCGCCACCATCATGGACTTCGCCTGGTGGTCGGGACTGCGGGTCGCTGAGGCGCGCACAGCGTTCGAGCTGGCCGCGCCGGCCGAGGCGGAAGACCTCGACACTCCGGTGGCGTACTGGGAAGCGGCGCGCGGCAACGACCTCGACGTGGAACGGACGGTGCACCTCCTGCCCAACTTCGATGAGTACACCGTGGCCTACACCGACCGCAGTCATTTGCTTGGCGAAGCCTGGGCGTCAGTCCCTGAAGGGCCGATGCGCGCGCTGCAGAACGTGGTGCTGTGGCGTGGTGTGACCGTGGGCACGTGGAAGGCCACCGTGCGCGGCGGCGCCGGCTCCATCGCAGTGCGACTCGATCAGCCGCTGCCACCTGCGGCGAGGCGAGCGCTGCATGAACAGCTCGAGCGGTACGGGACGTTCGCCGGCGCGCGACTGATGGCGAGCATCATCTCCCCGTGAGCGGTGCGGCGATGAGGTTGGCCGTGTTGCCGCCGATGCTGGTGCTGGCGGCATGCGGATCGCCGGCGCCGGCCGCGACCCCCGTGCCCCCCGTGCCGCGGGTCATCAGCCTCACCGACGCCGACAACCACCGCACACTCCATGCGTCGGTGGGCGACAGGCTCACCGTCACGTTGCACAGCACCTACTGGCAGATCGGCGGCAGCGCGAACGCAACCGTGGTGGCTGCGCTGGGACCGCCGACGTTCGCGCCGGTGCTGACGGGGTGCGTTCCGGGACAGGGATGCGGCACGGTGTCGGAGCGGTTCGCGGTGCGCGCCGACGGCAGCACCACCCTGTCGGCGAACCGGACGGTGTGCGGCGAGGCGCTGCGCTGCACGCCTGACCAGCAGCTCTATTCGGTCACCATCCTCGTCCCCTGAGCTCGGCCCGCGCGGAGGCTCGAGGAAAGTTGACCCGAGTGGTCAGGTTTCGCTACTGTGCCCGGCCATGGTTGTTCCTGAGCGCGGCCGCTTCACCCGCCGTCGGTGGGTCGACCTCGGCCGTTGTGGCACCGCCATCTGTCGACGCTGACCCGCGACACAGGCAGCGACCCGGACCCCGACAAGCTTTGGCACGGTTCCTCCGTGCCCAACCCCCTCACCGGAGGACACCAGATGTCTGCAACCGACGACCTCCTGCGCAACAACCGGGACTACGCCCAGTCGTTCGACAAGGGTGACGTGCCACTGTCACCGGCGCGCGGCGTGACGGTGCTCGCATGCATGGACGCCCGACTCCACCCGTCCAAGATCCTCGGGTTGGAGATCGGCGAAGCCCACATCATCCGCAACGCCGGCGGCGTGGTGACCGACGACGCGATCCGCTCGCTGGTGATCTCGCAGCGACTGCTCGCCACCCGCGAGATCATCCTGATCCACCACACCGACTGCGGCATGCTCACGTTCACCGATGACGCCGTCAAGGCGCAGATCCAGGCGGAGACCGGGATCAAGCCGGCGTTCGCGCTCGAGGCCTTTTCCGACCTCGACGACGATGTCCGCCAGTCGATCGCGCGCATCAAGGCAAGCCCGTTCATCCCGCATCGCGACCAGGTTCGCGGCTTCGTGTACGACGTGCACACAGGCGCGCTGCGTGAGGTCGAGGCTCGCGCGGCCGCGCTCAGCAGGGCGGGTTCGGCGGCCGGCCAGGGCAACGGGTCGACCACCCACTGACTCCGCCCGAAAGGGAAGCGGCGCAGCCCGCCGTCCGGGTGGCTCGATCGGTTGATCGGCCGGAGACGGGCTCGCGCCGTCTCCTCGGCTCGGCCGCGGTGACCCCGGCCGCCCCGGGCCGGTGACGCGCGGGACTTATATACTCGGCGGTGTCGTCGCCACCCCAGGGGAGTTCCATGCCCGTCCGCGAAATCGTCGGCAAGATGCTCGCCTTCGGGATCACCGCGCTGGCGCTCCTCGCCGGTGGTGTGCTGGTCCTTCTCGGCCCCCACGCGTACAACGATTACCTCAACGTCGCCCTCGGCGTGATCATGATCCTCATCGGCCTCGCCGCCGGCGGCCTGGGAACCACGGTCATCCTCGGGGTCATCCTCGAGGCGCGCGCGGTCAAGCGCGAGGGCGCGCTGCACATCACCCCGCGGTCGGGTCCGCCGGCGCCCCCGCCGCCGTGGGGGATGGGCGACATCGGCCGGCCGGGCGCGGGAGGGGTGACCCACGTCGGCGACGCAGCGCGTGGCGGCGGAACGGTCCGATCCATGAGCGTGGCGCTGCACAACTGGGACGCCTCGGTGCTGATCGGGGTGCTCATCGCCTGGACCATCGTCGCGCTGATCATCGCCGCTCCGAGGTGACCCCCGGCGGCACGCCGATGCGGACCCGCTTCGCCCCGTCTCCCACCGGTCCCCTCCACTTCGGGTCGGTGCGCACCGCGCTGTTCGCCTGGCTGGCGGCACGGTCGACGGGTGGGACCTTCATCCTCCGCATCGAGGACACCGACCAGGAGCGCTACCTCGAGGACAGCGAAGCGCTGATCATGGAGACCCTGCTGTGGCTCGGCCTGCAGTGGGACGAGGGCCCGGAGGTCGGCGGCCCGCACGAGCCCTACATCCAGT
>JALYTM010000215.1 GCA_030854305.1 Candidatus Dormiibacterota bacterium | reverse complement strand
GAAGATGATCCCGTCCGCTTCACGGACCCCGTTCACCTTGCTCACCGGCGTCACCAGTGCGCCCGGGACGGGCAGGCGGGCTCCTCCGCCGATGTCCTGGCTGCTGCCGGCGAGAAGCCGTCCCTCGACAACCACCGCGATGCCCTGGTTGGCGTTGGTGAAGATGTCGCCGAAGACGTTGTTGATGGTGTCGCCGACCACAAACGTCGAGGACACGAAGGCGATCCCCAGCACGATTGCCAGGGCGGTCAAGCCCAACCTCAGCTTGTGAGCCAGCAGCCCGTGCAGCGTGACCTTCAGCACGAGGTCAGGAGCCGAGGTGCTTCATGACATCGAGGATGCGATCACCGGTCGGAGCGGTCATCTCGTCGACGATCCGGCCGTCGGCGATGAACACGACCCGGTCGGCGTGGGCCGCCGCGACCGGGTCGTGGGTGACCATGATGATCGTTTGCCGGTACGTCTCCACGGCTTGCCGGAGGAAGCCCAGCAGCTCGGCTCCGGAGCGCGAGTCGAGGTTGCCGGTGGGCTCGTCGGCGAAGATGATGTCAGGGCGGGAGACCAGGGCCCGCGCCGCCGCGACCCGCTGCTGCTGGCCGCCGGACAGCTCGCTGGGCCGGTGATCGAGCCGGTCGGTCAGCCCGATCGCGGTGACCACGTCCTCCATCAGGCGCGGGTCGGCCTGCTTGCCGGCGATCGCCAGCGGCAGCGTGATGTTGTCGCGGGCGTTGAGGGTGGGGACGAGGTTGAAGCCCTGGAAGATGAAACCGATGCGCTCGCGCCGCAGCAGGGTCAGGTCTGCGTCCGACAGGCCGCCCAGCCTCGTCTCGCCGACGTAGATGTCGCCGGAGGTCAGCGAGTCGAGGCCGGCAAGACAGTGCAGAAGTGTGGACTTCCCCGACCCCGACGGGCCCATGATCGCGGTGAACTGGCCGCTGCTGAAATCGACGCTGAGGTGGTCGAGAGCTCGGACCCGTGCATCGTCGCGGCCGAACACCTTGGTGGCAGTCTCGGCGCGGGCGGCGATCGCAAACGTGGACGAGCCGTGATCAGACTCAGTCGCGGGGCCGGTCATCGGCGCATCGTAGGGATTTCCGCCCGGGTGCGGCAGCCCGGACTGCGGGCCTCGACAGACGCTGCCTTTGGGCGCGGTGGTAGAAGTACGTACGCATGCGTATGGCAGTCATGGGATCGGGCGGCCTTGGCGGGTATTTCGGCGCTCTGTTGGCCAGGGGTGGCGCGGAGGTTTGTTTCGTCGCACGTGGCGCTCATCTTGAGGCCATGCAGCAGAGAGGGCTCCGCATTGAGGGCGGTCCCGACCCGATGCATCTCGAGCAGGTCCGGGCGACGGCTGATCCCGCCGAGATCGGCCCGGTTGATCTCGTGATGGTGTGCGTCAAGCTCTGGGACACCGAGGCTGCACTGGACCAGATTCGACCGCTCGTCGGGCCGGCAACGACGTTGGTGTCATTTCAAAACGGTGTCCTGAAGGACTCGCTTCTGAGGGCGGCCTACGATGACGCTCAAGTGATCGGAGGGGTCGCCTATGTCGCGACAGCGCTTTCCAGTCCCGGGGTGATCATGCGTACCGGTCCGTTGGAGCGCCTCATCTTCGGCGAGTTCGACGGTCGCCGCTCCTCCCGCGTCGATGCTCTCCACTCAGCTTGTGTGGCGGGCGGGATCAATGCGGAGCTCAGTACCGACATCCGTCGGGCGATCTGGGAGAAGTTCGTGTTTCTGGTCGGGCTGTCTGCGACGACGACGACGATGCGGGTCTCGATCGGGCCGATTCGCGAGAACTCACAGTCTCGCGCCTTCATGCTGGACATCATGCGGGAGGTGGTCGCCGTCGGGCGCGCACATGGGGTGCCTTTACCTGCAGACTACGCTGAGCAGCGCCTGAAGTTCGCCGACGGGGTTTCGCCTGATATGACCTCATCGATGCAGCATGACCTTGAGCGCGGCAACCGATTGGAAGTGCGATGGCTGTCGGGTGGTGTCGTGGAGCTCGGTCAGGAAGTGGGCGTCGAAACGCCGCTCAATCGCGCTGTGGCTGACATCCTCTCAATCCACGCCAACGGCCGCCGGGATCACTGAACCTCGGCAAGCATCGCAAACTCATGCCGACAGCGGCCGAGCGCCTCGTATGGGGCTTTGGCGACGGGTCGACGCGACCGGTATTCGACACCTCCCTGGGGCGCATCGGCGGGGTCATCTGTTGGGAGAACTACATGCCGATGCTGCGCATGGCGATGTATTCGAAGGGCATACAGTTCTATTGCGCTCCGACCGCGGACGACCGCGAGACCTGGCTGTCGACCGTACGCCACATCGCGTTCGAAGGACGTTGCTTCGTTCTCTCCCGTTGTCAGTTCGCTCGCCGACGCGATTACCCGGACGACTATGTGACCTCGTTCGGCGACGATCCCGAGACGGTGATGATGCACGGTGGGAGCTGCATCGTCGGACCGCTGGGGGATGTGCTGGCTGAACCTGACTATTCGGGCGAGACCACCCTGATCGCCGACTGCGATCTGGACGACATCGTTCGCGGCAAGTACGACCTCGACGTGACCGGGCATTACGCGCGCCCCGACATCTTCGAGCTCAGAGTCAACGAACGGGAGGCGCGTCCAGTTCGTAGCGAGATCTGAGGTCGGGCGTACAGTCCGGGACCCTCAAACCCCGGGTACGCCCGCGCCCACCGGGTCGCGCACGAAGACCGGCTTGCCGCGCAGCTCGGGCAGAGCCTCCGGGAGCCTTTCCCAGTCAAGGACGTCGGTCACCACGGCGCGGGGGTTGACGGTGCCGACGGTGGCAAGCCGCAGCGCGTCGGGCAGGTGGGCGCGAACGTTGTCGCGGCCCACGCGCAGGGTCACCCCCGACAGGTACATGTCCAGGAGCGGCAGCTCGCCGGGGCGGAAGTGGTTGCCGGCACTTTCACACACACCTTCGGGCACCAGTGACAGGCAGGCGGTGGCGAGGTTGCCAACGCGACCGGTCGCCTCCACGGCGATGTCGAAACCGTGGTGCTCGGGTTCAATGCGATCCGCAACATCCGCCCCGAAACCCGCTGCGATGCCGCGTCGACGGGCGTCGGGGTCGACGTAGAGGCGCCGCGACGCGCCCAATGCGCCCGCGATGTCGCACGCGTACAGGCCGATGCTGCCGCGGCTCATGATCAGCACCGAAGCCCCCGGCCGAACGCGGAGATGAGGAGCCACCATCCGCCACGCCAGCGACCAGTTGTCGCCGGCCGACGCCAGGGCGACGGGGTCGAGGCCCTGAGGGAACGGCACCAGCATCGCGTCGGCGAACGGCACCCGCACGATGTCGGAGAAGAGCCCTCCCCACACACCCCCGAGCGGCGCGCCGAACATCGCCATCTCCGGCACCGACCGGCAGTGCGCGGTGAGCCCGGCTGTGCATCGATCGCAGTGACCGCAGCAGATGTGCCAGGGAATGACCACCAGATCACCGGGGCCGACGTGGGTGACGCCGTCGCCGGTGTCGATCACCTCCGCGACGCACTCGTGGCCGATGGCGAACGGCGGCGGCAGGGGGGAGCGTCCCAGCAGGATCGCCAGGTCGACGTCGCAGGTGGTGGCCGCCACCGGGCGCACCAGTGCGTCGACTGCCGACTGCAGCCGTGGCGCCGGCTGGTCACGCCATTCCACCGCTCGCCGGCCCACGAACGTCAACTCACGCATCGAGGCGCATACTGACCGCGTCGCCGTCCTCTCCGCTGGAGGCGTGCATCGGGGCCGACCCGTCGTCGCGTCACGAGATGTGTCGACAGCGGTCACCGCGAGCGGAGCCACGACCCTGATCCGAGCGGCGATCACCTCACGTCCCGGGGCGACCTGATGTGCTTCT
>JALYTM010000214.1 GCA_030854305.1 Candidatus Dormiibacterota bacterium | reverse complement strand
GCTCCGCACGGAGGCAATCTCATGGCGACAGCACGTCAACCTCGCAGCGCGGCGGACATCGCGGCCACCCTGGCGAGCCTGCAGGATCTCGCCGATCATCCCGGTCGGATCGAGCGGATGCACGGACGGCGTGAGCTCGACGGTCTGCGGGGCCTGCCCCAGGACAGTCGTCGGTCGACGGAACCGGTGAGCAGCGAGCGCTTCGCCGCCGACTACAGCTCGGCGGGTGCCGATCAGGCGGTCAACTACGGGAGTTGCGTGCTGTGAGCACCGCCGTCTCCCGCGACGACATACTCGTCCGGCTCGCGGAGGGCGTCCGCCAATTGACGTCCTCAGAGGCGTGGACCGCGTGGCTGCAGATGCAGAGCCGCTTCTACCGCTACAGCTTTGGCAACACCCTGCTCATCTAGGTTATTTGGAATCCAGAAGTAGTCATTGGGAAGAGGGGGCGCGGGGGAGGAACCCTTGTGAACACTGTGGAAACTGTGGACGGCGGGGATGGTCCGCCACCTCCTGTGATGTGATTACATGCGCCGTCCATCACCCTGACCAAGGAGGACGGCAGACAATGGCCCTGGTGGCCGACCGTCTGCACCGATGGCCCGCGCTCGAGGAGCAGGGCGACGCTGCAGAGTGGCTGCGGGTTCAGTCAGATCTGGGCCTGGCGCCGCGGACGTTGGATGCCTACGCGCGAGCACTCGCCGACTACTTCGCCGTCTGCTCGAGACTCGCGGTGAATCCGCTGGCTGCCACGCGAGGTGACGTCGCTCGCTACGTTCGGCACCTCCGCGAGCAACCTCACCGACGCACCGCAAACGTCGTCGCGATCGACTCCGGCGTCGGTCTCGCCAACGCAACCCTGCAGCAGCGTCTAGTCGCGGTGCGGCTCTTCTATGACCATCTGATGACCGAGGGCAAGCGCCTCGACAACCCCGTGGGCCGCGGTCGCTACACACCGGGGAACCGGTTCGGTGGCAATCGCGAGAGAGGACTCATCCCACGGTTCGCGAGGCTCCCGTGGGTGCCCACCGATGAGGAGTGGCAACTCGTGCTGCGAGCGGCCAGCGCCGACCGGATCCGCAACCGAGTGATGTTCGCGCTTGCCTACGACGCTGGACTACGTCGCGAGGAGCTGTGTGTTCTCCGCACGGACGACATCGACCCCGCTCACCGCACGGTGCGGGTTCGAGCAGAGACCACCAAGACGCGGCGTGGGCGCATCGTCCCGTATTCAGCGTCGACGGGCGCGCTCCTGGGTGCTTATCTGCGTCACCGGCGCACGCTCAGTACCGCGCGGGGGCCGCTCTTTCTCTCCGAATCGCGGCGGAACTACGCCCAGCCAATCACGCTCTGGACGTGGTCGAAGGTGGTGCGCAGCATCGCACTGCGCGCGGGCGTGCCGCGATTCAGCACGCACAGCCTGCGCCATATGTGCCTGACAGATCTTGCCCGCTCGGGCTGGGAGCTACACGGGATCGCCAGCTTCGCCGGCCATCGGGATCTGTCCACGACCCTGCAGTACATCCACCTGTCCGGCAGAGACCTGGCGGAGCGATTGAGCAATGGCATGGCCGAGGTGCATGAGTGGCGCAACCGCACGCTCGCGGCGGCCTTTCATGAAGCGCAAGCGCCGCCGTGATCGATCGCTCCTCTCCTGCGGCTCGCGGCTCCGAGAGTCCGATGCTGATCCTGGACGGCTACGACAGGGCTCCGGAGCTGACGCGGGCGGAACGTCGGGCGCTGCGACCGCTGCAGACGACCCATGGATGGGGCGGCCGCACCGTCGGGACCATTCTCGGCAGTCTTCGTGACGCCGAGCGCCTGGTCCGCCCCCTCGCTGATGCGATGGCTGCCGTGCACGGCAATGCCTACTGGAAGGATCGTGCGCTGATCGCTCTGTTGCGCGGCTGCGTGTGGCAGGACTCCGCGTACTGGGCCTGGGATTCGACAACCTGGGCTCGGGTGCTCGCCCCTGCCACGACACGCCTCCTGACCGCCAATCAGCCGAACCAAGCCGGGGCCACGCGCCACTACATGATCGCCGCCGCCTATGTTCTCGGCTGTCTCCCGGACCTCTCGGTGATCGTCAACACGGGGTGGCTGGGTGTCGCGCAGAAGGCGTTTGACCGAGAGGCTGTCGATGACGGCGTGGCTCGGGTGGAAGCCGTCGTCCAGGGCTGGCGATACGGCAGGGACACGCGACGGGGTCTGCGCAACGTCACCGCCCGGGCGATGCTCGCCCATCGCAGTGCTCACCTTGAGGACATGCGCCTGACCCGGCTCGAGGAGTTGCGGTACGAAGCTGACCTCCATGAGCGCCGCAAGGGCCTTGTGTGGTGTCTGAGCCGGGCACTCGCCGATTTGGGAATCCTCGACGGGCCTTTGCCGCATGAACTGAGGGCACATCAAGCCCGCAGACGTGATCTGCGGACAGCCGACCTCGCCCCCAAGTGGGCGGCGTGGGTGGATCGATGGGAGGCCACCTCGACGCTGGCGCCCAAGACGCGCGGGACGGGGCGTCTCTGGCTGCTCAAGATCGGCAGATGGTTGCGTGACCAGCATCCCGAGATTGCTGGTCCAGAACAGTGGACCAGCGCACTGGCTGCAGAAGCTGTCGCCGCAGTCGATCGCATGCAACTCGGCGAGTACACGGAAACGCATCCCCATTCCCTCGGCGCGGCTGGACGTCCGCTGTCACCCCGTTCGAAGAGCGCGGCGTTGCACGCGATGAGTGTCGCATTCCGGGATGCACAGGACTGGGAGTGGATACCGCGGCGCTTTACGCCGCACCGAACCTTCGCTGTTCCGCGCAGCATCAGTGCACTGATCAATCCTTCGCCACGTGTCATTGCCGACGACATGTGGGCCAAGCTGATGTGGGCTGGCCTGAACCTCGGCGACGCTGACGTGCGCAGTGGCACCGCGAGCACCCCCGGTCGGCGCCCGCCCCATTACCCACTGGAGTTCATCAAGGCGCTCGCCGCAGTGTGGCTCTTCGCTGGGCTGCGCAGTGACGAGATCACGAGGCTTCGAATCGGATGTCTGCGCTGGCAGAGCGCGGCTGACCAGTCGTTGGCTGCGGGCGCCCGGACATGCCTGCTCGACGTGCCGGCCCACAAGACCGGCTGTCCCTACACAAAGCCCGTCGACCCGATCGTCGGTGACGCCATCGAGACGTGGGAGGCGGTCCGCGGACTGCAGCCGATGCTTGCAGATCGCAAGACCGGTGAGGTTGTCGCCTTCCTTTTCTGCCACCGCGGGCGGCATGTCCGGAAGGAGTACCTCAACCGCTATCTGATCCCGATGCTGTGTGCCAAAGCGGGCATACCGCCTGCCGATACGCGGGGGACGATCACGTCGCACCGGGCTCGGGCCACGATCGCCAGCCAGCTCTACAACGCCAAGGATCCCATGACCCTCTTCGAGCTGCAGGCCTGGCTGGGACACCGTTCACCAGAGTCCACCCAGCATTACGCCCGCATCACTCCGACGACGTTGACGAAGGCGTACCGGGACGCTGGCTATTTCGCCCGCAACGTCCGCGCGATCGAGGTACTCGTCGATCGCGGGGTGGTGGAGAGCGGCGCCGCCGCGTCGGGCACACCGTGGCAGTACTTCGACCTCGGCCACGGCTACTGCACCTACAGCTTCTTCGAGCAGTGCCCGCACCGGATGGCGTGCGCGCGCTGCGACTTCTACGTCCCCAAGGAGTCGACCAGAGCGCAGCTGCTCGAGGCACAGGGCAATCTGCAGCGGATGATCGCGAGCATCCCGCTGACCGAAGACGAACGCGCCGCCGTCGACGAGGGCGCAGCCGCCGTTGACCAGCTCCTGGACCGTCTCGCCGACACTCCAACGCCGGCGGGCCCGACCCCACGTCAGT
>JALYTM010000213.1 GCA_030854305.1 Candidatus Dormiibacterota bacterium | reverse complement strand
GCCCTGCTCGGAGGGCATTCCAGCACGCCCGCGGTCGCGTCGGCCAGCCCCCGGCCCAGCCCGACTCCGACAGCGACGCTGCTGCCAACCTCCACCCCGTCACCGGCGACGCCGTCGGCAGCCACCGCCGCCGACCTGGCCACTGTGGCCGACGCGCTGTTCCCACAGACGGAGGGGGGAGGACGCCAAACCTGCTTCCTGGGCGACACCACGTTCGCCCAGTGCCCGGTGACCGCGCGTCTGCGGGCAGCGCTCACGGCCAGGGCGACGGCATCACCGGGTGGGGGAGCCGACCCGATCTGCGGGTGCCAGAGCGTCGACTCGCAGACCGCCTTCACCTTCTCGCCCAACGCCGTCACCGGCGGCGGCACCATCCACGTCAGTGCCTTTGCCGGCTCCACACGCGAGGACATCGTCGTGGTCACGCAGAACGGCACCTTCCTGGCCGACGACATCCGCTACTGCACCGCGTCGCCGCCGGCGGGCGTCTACCCGGGTGAGGCGGCCGGGTGCTGAGAGCGCGGCGTCGGTGCGGTCAGATCTCGCGGCGGCGAAAGGCGACGATGGTCAGGGCGACCACCAACATCACCCACACCACTCCCCAGACCATGTAGGCGACCGTCGGTGCGGTGACCGAGGTGAAGGGGTTGGCAGCGGCCTCCCTGCTGCCCCGGGCGACCGCGATCACTGCCTCGGGCTCGAGGTTGAAGACGGCACCGCGCCAGAGGCCGTCGGACGGGAGCACCAGGCGGCTGATGGTGCCGGTGGCTTCGATGGGGCCGTTGCCCAGCACCGTCCCCACCGCGCCGGCGACCCCGGCGATCCACGTGATGAAGAACAGCATCAGGGCGATCACCCCGGCGGTGATGCCCGACAGACGCACGCTCAGGCAGAGCGTGAGCGTCAGCAGGACCAGGCCCTCGGCGGCGACGAACAGACCGGCGGCGACGGGGTGAGGCGGCACGTACCCGGTGGCCCAGTCGACCACCAGGAACTCGACGACGGTGGCGACCGCGCCGTAGACGGCGATCAGAAGGCCGAGGCCGAGCCACTTGCCGATGATCACCTCGGACCGTTTCAGCGGACGCGCGAGCACGACCAGCGCCTGTCCGGACTCCACCTCGGCCGACACCGACTGCGCAGCCACCATCACCGCTCCGAGACCGAGCACGGCGCTGAACATGAAGAGCACGAAGATCAGCAGCTGGGACGTGACCAGGGTGAGCTCGGCCGGGGCGATGGGCACGCCGTGGTCCTTGATGCCGGGGAGACGGCTGAAGCCCCACCCGGTCATCGCCACCGCAAATGCCGAAAGCAGGACCAGGGCCAGCACCAATCGGCGGCGGCGGACCTCGCGGATGGTCATCGCGGAGATGGTCAGGATCCTCACGGCGCCCCCTCGTCATCGTTGTCGCGCAGCACCTCGAGGAAGCGGTCCTCGAGCGACTGCCGCTGCGGCTCGACGGCGTGGACACGGCCGCCGCGGCGCACCAGCTCGGCCACCATGTCGGCGACGCCGTCGCCCTCGACCCCGCGCACGTTCAGCCACTCCCCATCGGCGGTGACGTCGCCCCAACGTCCCAACACGTCGGCCGGCTCGTCGACGCCAGTCACCCGGACGCGGACCACCACGCCGCCGAGGATCTCGTCGAGCGTCCCCGACGCCACCACGCGCCCGTGGTCGACAACGGCCACCCGGTCGCAGACCTGTTCCACCTCGCTGAGCAGGTGGGAGTTGAGCAGAACCGCTGTGCCGCGGTCGCGCAGGCCGCGGATGATCGAGCGGACGTCGTGGCGCCCCACCGGGTCGAGCGCGGAGGTGGGCTCGTCGAGGAACACAACCTCCGGCCGCCCGAGCATTGCCACCGCCAGGCCCAGCCGTTGCTGCATGCCCTTGGAGAAGGTGCCGACACGGTCGTCGGCGCGCTCGCTGAGACCCACGGTGTGCAGTGCGTCGTCGATCTCGTCACGGCGAAGAGGCTTGGCGATCCCGATCAGCCGGCAGTGGAAACGCAGCACCTCGACCGGCGACAGCCAGGCGGGGTACCGGAACAGCTCCGGCAGGTAGCCGACACCGCGACGGGCCTCGGCCCGCCCGACCGGCTCCCCCAGCAGCCAGGCCTCCCCGGCGGTGGGGGCGGTGAGCCCGAGCAGCAGCTTGACGGCGGTGGTCTTGCCGGCGCCGTTGGGGCCGAGGAAACCGAAGATCTCCCCGCGCGGCACCGACATGGTCAGTCCCGACAGCGCGGTGATGTGACCGTAGTGCTTGGTCAGCCCCACGGCGTGGATTGCCGGCGTGTCGTCGCCTGCCACCGGGGGTGGCGCGGCGACGTCAGCGGGCGCGCCCTCAGTGGAGGGAGCGCGCAATGTCCAGCACCTCGCTCTGGGGCAGGAGGCCGCCGACCGCGTACACGACGCCGTCCTTCTCCCACACCACGGCCGCGCCCAGACCGGTCGAGTCACCGGCCGCCACTCCCTGCACGCCGTCGATGGTGACTGTTTGCGAGGTCATCAGTCCGGCGATCACCGGGATGGGAAGCGTGCTCGCGGGCTGCCCGATGGCACGGATCTCGGCGGCCAACTGCGGGGACAGCCCGGGCTGCGCCAGCAGGAAACGCTCGAGCTGCTGGAGGGAGGCACCGTTGGTCGAGGCGGTGGGGCGGATGCTCTCGGCGATCACCAGCGTGGGCAGGGAGCTGAAGTCACCGGCACCCGTGGCGCTGGCGCCGGCCCCGTACACCGCGACCACTGCAGGCCCGGCGTTGACGGTGACGGTGGTGCCGTCGAGATTGGCCGGCACCTGCGGGGCCGACCGGCCGGCGCGCTGTGCCGCGGCGTTCGCGGTGGCTGCGTCCAGCGTGAACGTGGCGCTGCCTGCTGACAGGACCTCCCAGCTCACCGCGGTGGGAACGCCGGCGGGCAGTGCGCCCGGCTGGAGCACGTGGAGACCGCTGGCGGCGGCCGCGTGCGCCGCATCCGCCACCTGCTGGGTCGCCGGTTGGTTGACGCGCATGTGTCCGTACGCGGACAGGTCGGGGAGCCCGTTGAGGTCGCTGGCGGTGAGCGTCACCGGCGCCACCTCGGTGGGGGAGAAGATCGACAGCCATCCTGCGGCGCCGGCGGTGGCCACCAGCGCACCTGTCGCCGCGGCGGCTGCCAGGGCCCCGGCTGCCCACCGGCGCCGGGCGTGGATCCACGGCGCGGCCGGGCCCGGAGCGCGCGAACCACCATCAGCGGCCAGCCGGTTGCGGATGCGGCCGAGAGCCGGTTCAACGGCCACCCCATCGCCGGTGGGGCGAGCCAGCAATGTCGCCGCCGTGGTCGCGTCGTCCCCGACGCTCGCCATGCGGCGCGCGCAACGGTCGCACTGCGCGAGGTGCGCACGCTCCTCGTTGGACGCCGCGAACCTGTCGTCGTGCAACCGGCGGAGCAACCCGTCAGTGAGATGTCGCACGTTCCACCTCCTTGCGTAGCGCGGATTCCGCGCGCCTCAGCATTGTTCCAACGTCGCCCTGCTTGACACCCATGGCGGTGGCCACCTCGGCGTAGCTGAGGCCGCTGTGTCGCAGCACCAGCACCGTCGCCATCCGACGGGGCATGCGGCGCAGGGCCGCACGCAGAGTTCTCGCGTCATCAGCCTGTACCACCGCCAGGGCAGGGTCGACGGCCTCCCGGCCGGCACCGACCAGCCGCTGTACGTGGTGGATGGAATGCCGGCCCTGAACGCAGATTTTGCGCCCGGTGCGGCCATCAGCAGCAGGGTTGCCTTCGGCGCGGGGCCGGAGGCAGCGCGGGTGGGTGCCAATCCGCTGCTGTTTGTGCCGGTGGAGGATGTGGAGAGCATAACGGCCCTGTCCGGCGGCGTGGCGGCGGCCCGGTACGGGG
>JALYTM010000212.1 GCA_030854305.1 Candidatus Dormiibacterota bacterium | reverse complement strand
CCCTGCCGCTGGCGCTGGCTCCGCCGCTGCTGGTGGCCGGCTTCCTGCTGGTCATCGTCGGCACTGGATCGGCTGCGGCCGCCGGCGCCCTTCTGGTCCTCGCCGGGGTCCTGGCGGCGCTGCCCCTGGTGGCTCCATTCATCGCACGGGTGGTCGGCGCGGTGGCCGCTGCGTTCACGCCGCTCGCCGGCATCGCCGCGCGCAACCTGGTCCGGCGGCGCAACCGCACCGCGCTGACGCTGTCGGGCCTGGTGATCGCGGTCGCCAGCGCGGTCGCGGTGAGCGCGCTCGCCGTCGGGGCGGTCTCCGGTGGCGACGGCTGGATCAGCCACCTCTTCGCGGGCGACGTGGTGGTGCGCAGCCCGGTAGCCCAGACCGACGCGGTGGCGAGCAGCCTCGGCTCAGCCGCCGGCGTCCGCTCCGCCCTGCCGCTTCGGTTCCTGTCCACCGCCAGCGGGTCAGCAGTGTTCGGCGTCACCTCGATCGAAAGCGGCGGCTACGTGGATGGCAGCACGCTCGACGTGACCTCCCCGACGCGCGCGGAAGCGTTCCGCCAGATCACCGACAGCGCCTCGTTCCTGGCCCCGCAAGCGCTGGCCTCCCAGCAGGACTGGCAGGTGGGCGAGGGCGTGAAGCTGACCACGGCGCACGGCTCGGTGCTGTTCACGGTCGCCGGGATTGTCCAGCACAGCTTCCCGGCCGGCAACGGCGCCGAGACGCTGCTCATCGACCGGGGCCAGGCGATGCGCTGGTTCGGCCCCACCGCGGGGGGCTTCGATGACCTCGACGTGCTCACCGGCGGCAACACCGCCGGGATCACCAACGACGCCGCGGGATTCGGACTGTCGGCGGTCACGGTCGCCGACATCCAGGACAGCGCCCAGCGGTCTCTCCAGCACGCGCTCGGGCTGCTCTTCGCAGTGGCCGTGGTGGCGCTGGTGATCTCGATGATCGCCGTGGTCAACACGCTCGTCGTCAACGTGCGTCAAGGCGAGCGGGAGCTGAGCCTGATGCGCGCGGTCGGGTTGGACCGCGCAGCGGCGCTACGACTGATGCTCACCGAGGCCGGCATCCTGGCGGTCAGTGGTGCGGTTCTGGGCGTCGCCACCGGCTGCCTGCTGGTGGCGGGCATTCTCCATGCGGTGGCGTCACCCGGTTTCGCACCGGGCTTTGAGTTTCCGGCCGCGGCGGCGCTGGGGGTGGTGGTCGCGGTGGTGGCGGGAAGCGTACTTGCTGCCATTGTCCCGGCACGCCGTTCGTCGCGGTCGAGCATCGTGGCCGCGATCCGTCAGGATTAGCCCGATGCATCTGAGCCGGTGCGCGGCCGGGGTGGCGGCGCTGCTGATCGGCGGCTGCGGGAGCACACCGTCAGCACTGCTGCAAGGCCCGCCGGCAGCGTCACTCCTGACCATCGACCAGCTGGTCGCTCCCGACTTCAGCCTTGACGTGGCAGCGCACGCCGTGACCGCCGCAGAGCTGGTCGCTGCCGACGGCGTGGCCCTGCAGCAGCTGCGGTCGGACGGCTTCCGTTCCGCCGCCGCCGAAGACTTCTTCCGCAACGTCGGCATGCTCAACGACATCAACGGACCGGTGCAGATCCACGACACGGTGGAGGCGTTCGGCAGCATCGCCGGCGCCGCGGCACTGTTCGCCGACGATGTGCGACAGCTCGACGCCACCACCGGGGCGATCGCGCTGTCCACCGGCGCGCTCGGCGACCGGGCGCACTGCACGCAGCGCACGGCCGACGTCGCCGGGGTCAGCGCGGTCGAGATCACCGTCGAATGGCAGGTGCGCAACCTGGTCAACGTCTTGGTGGTCCGGGGCCGTTTGGGCGGCACCCAGCTCAACGACGCTCTGCTGCTGGCACACACCCAGACCGCCACCGAGCAGAGCCTGACCGCGTCACCGTTTGCCGGTTCCACCCCGGCCGAGGCTGCCGCTCCCTGATCGGCTGCCGGCGCCCCGGATGGCATACTGGCGCGCCATGGCGGTGATCGTTGCGGAGGGGCTCGTCAAGCGCTACGGCAGCATGGTGGCCGTCGACGGGATCAGCTTCACGGTGGACAGCGGCGAGGTCTTCGGCATGCTCGGCCCCAACGGGGCGGGCAAGACCACCACACTCGAGATGCTCGAGGGGCTGCGCGAGCCGGATGCGGGTCGAGCCACCGTCCTGGGCTCGGACGTGGTGCGCGACGCCCGGGCGATCAAGGCCCGCATCGGCGTGCAGCTCCAGGCCACGGCCCTCCCGCCGCTCACCAAAGTGCGCGAGGCAATCGACCTGTTCGGCGCTCTCTTCCCGGTGGCGCGCCCGACCGACGATCTGATCAAGGAGTTCGACCTCGAGGAGAAGGCCAACACGTACGCCACCGAGCTGTCCGGGGGTCAGATGCAGCGGCTGTCAATCGCCCTGGCACTGGTGAACGACCCCGAGCTGGTGTTCCTCGACGAACCCACGACCGGCCTCGACCCCCAGGCGCGGCTCAACATCTGGGACGTCATCGAAGGGGTCCGCCGGCGCGGCAAGACGGTGGTGCTGACGACTCACAACATGGAGGAGGCTGAGCGCCTCTGCGCCCGCGTGGCGGTGATCGACCACGGCAGGATCGTGGCCCTCGACACCCCGGCCAGGCTGATCGCGGAGCACGCGCCCGGTACGACCGTCGAGTTCGACGCGCCGCACGGCGTCAACGAGCAGGCGCTGACCGCGTTGGAGGGCGTCGACCGGGTCACTGTCGACGGTCGTGTGGCGGTGTCGACGCGCGCACCGGAGCAGGTGCTGCGGCGCCTGCTCGACCCCACCGCGCCGTGGCTGAACCGCGGTGACGACGGTGGCGAGGCGGTGATCCGCGACCTGCGCGTGCACCAGGGCACCCTCGAGGACGTGTTCATCGCACTGACCGGCCGGAGCCTGCGGACATGAAGGCATTCCGCGCGCTGACGCTCAACACCGTGCGCGCCAGCATGCGCGACCGCGTGGCACTGTTCTTCACCCTCGGGCTCGCCTTCCTGTTCATGGTCATCTTCGGTTTCCTGTTCGGTGGCAACAGCTTCGGCGTCACCTACGGGATCGTCGACCACGACCAGTCCGCGCAGTCACGGCAGTTGGCCGGTGTTCTCAGAGGGCTGCACGGGGTCACCGTCAACACCGAGACCCAGGCCTCCGCGCTCGACGACCTTCGCAACAACAGGATCGACGTGGTCGTGGAGATTCCCCAGGGCTTTGGCGCCGCGATCGCAGGCGGTCCGCACGTCACCGTGCAGCCGACCCAGGCCAGCCAGACGTCGGCCACGGCGTCGGTCGGCGACCAGATCCTGGCGCAGGTGATCAACGGCTTCATCGCCAAGGGTGCACCGGCCCCGGTGGTCGTGGCGGCCCCGCTGACCTCATCGGTCAACAACGTGACCGCCATCGACTACTTCCTGCCGGCCATGCTCGCGTACATCATCCTGCAGAGTGGGATCAACTACGTGGCCATCGGCCTCGCCGACCTGCGTGCCCGCAACGTGCTGCGCCGCTTCCGAGCCACACCGCTGCGCCCGGTGACGATCCTCGGGGCCCAGATCGCCGGCGGCGCTCTGACCGTGGTCCTGCAGATGGTCGTCCTGATCGCGGTGGGGCTGACCCTGTTCGGCGCGCGCAGCTACGGGTCCTGGCTGGTCGCCGCAGTGCCGATGCTGCTCGGGGTGGTGGCGTTCGTGGGCATCGGCTTCCTGCTCACCGCCGCCGCGCGCACCAGCCAGTCGGCGCGCGGTCTCGCCTCGTTCGTCGCCTTTCCGATGATGTTCCTCTCGGGCGTCTTTTTCCCGATCACCACGCTGCCGTCCTGGTTGCAGACCCTCGTCCACATCCTCCCTCTCACGTGGCTCACCGACGCCCTGCACCAGGT
>JALYTM010000211.1 GCA_030854305.1 Candidatus Dormiibacterota bacterium | reverse complement strand
CCCGTGACAGGTGAGTGCGAAGGTCAGACCGACGGCGGCGGCGGCCCTGCTGGCGGGGCGCCGCCGAGGTCGGCACGGCGCTGGAGGAACTCGTCTCGCGGAACCTCGCCGCGGGCGTAGCGCATGTCCAGCTCTGCCAGCGCCGGGCTCTGCGGTCCGCCGGGATGGCGCGGCGCTCGCACGGTCAGCAGGATCTCGCGGACCGCCCACACCACGGCGAGGATCACCAGCACCCAGATGGTGAAGCGCAACACCGAGCTGAGCACCGCGACGGCGGTGTTGCCGTCGCCCGGCGGGAATCGCCCGGCGACGCCGTCGCGCATGGGGCCGTAGAACGGGTTAGTCACAGGAGTGCCTCGTGGGTCGGATGCTCAGGCGTGCGGGCCGGTCTCATCATGAACATACCCGCGGCGGTTGCGACTCGAATGAGATCAGCCTCGCTTCCACCGCTGACCGGCTGCGGTGTCCTCAACGACGATGCCCAGGGCTGCGAGCTCGTCGCGGATGCGGTCCGACGCCGCCCAGTCGCGTGCGGAGCGAGCGGTCGCGCGCTCGTCGAGAAGCAACCGCTCCGTGTCACCGAGCGTCGCGCCCTGACGCTCGGCAGCGACCAGGCTGCGCACCCCGACCACGTCGTCCACCTCGTCGAGCAAGGCGATCAGTGCTGCGTGGGTGGCCGCGCCGATGGTGACGCCGGCGTCGAGGTCGCGGTTGATGGAACGCACCATCGTGAACACCGCGCCCATCGCCTCGGGGAGGTTGAGGTCGTCGTCCATCGCGCTCTCGAAGGCGGACGTGGCATCGAGGACCCGGCTGTCCATGTCCGTCGAGGGACCACCTGCCACCGCCCGGATGCGCTGGTCGAAGTCGAACAGGCGGTCGACCGACTCGGCGGCCCCGTGCAGCGATTCCTCGGTGTAGTTGACGGTGCGGCGGTAGTGCGCCCCGGCCGCCAGCAGGTAGCGCAGCGCTGACGGCCGCACCCCCGCCTCCACGAGGTCGGGGACGGTGGAGAAGTTGCCGAGCGACTTGGCCATCTTCTCCCCGGCCGTGCGGAGGTGGGCGCTGTGGCACCAGATCTGCACGAACTGGCGCCCGGTCGCCGCCTCGCTCTGCGCGATCTCGTTCTCGTGGTGCGGGAAGATGTTGTCGACACCGCCGCAGTGCAGGTCGAACGACTCACCGAGCAGTGCCATGCTCATCGCCGAGCACTCGATGTGCCAGCCGGGGCGACCGCGTCCCAGCGCGGTGTCCCAGCCGATCTCGTCGGCGTCCGCGCGCTTCCAGAGGGCGAAGTCGCGTGCGTCCTCCTTGTCGTACTCGTCGGCGTCGACGCGGCCGCCGGCGCCGGTGACCAGGCCTTCGGGACGAACCCCGGAGAGCCACCCGTACGTGGGGAACGCGCTGATCGAGAAGTAGACGCTGCCCTCGCTGCGATAGGTCACGCCGGCGGCGTCGAGTCGTTCGATCACGCCCACCATCTCGCCGATGTACGCGGTGGCGCGCGGGTAATGGTGCGCCGGTCTCACATTGAGGGTGACGAGGTCCTGCTCGAAGGCGGCGATCCACGGCGCGGTCTCGGTGGCGAGGTCGTGGCCGGCCGCCGCCGCGTTGCGGATGATCTTGTCCTCGACATCGGTGAGGTTCATCACGTGTGTGACGCGCGGGAAGCGTCGTTCCAGCCAGCGGCGAAGCGTGTCCTCGAACAGGAACGTGCGGAAGTTGCCGATGTGGCTGCGCGCGTACACCGTAGGCCCGCAGGTGTACATGCGCACATGACCGGTCTCCAGTGGAGTCAGCTCGCGCAGGCTGCGTGTCAGGGTGTCGTGGAGGCGCATCGGCATGGCGCCACAGTCTATCGGCGCCGCGGGCTCAGGCCGGCTGCGACACCGCCTGCGCACGCCGCATGATGACCGCGTCGATCAGGCCCCAGGCCAGCGCCTGCTCGGAGGTCATGAAGTTGTCCCGCTCCATGGCCAGCGCCACCTCTTCGATGTCTCGTCTGCTGTAACGCGCGTAGATGGCCACGACCTGGTCGCGCTGGCGGAGGATTTCGCGCGCCTGCACGGCGAGGTCGCTGGCCTTGCCCTGCAGGCCGCCCGCCCACGGCTGGTGGATCATCACCAGGGAGTTGGGCAGTGCCAGGCGCATGCCTGTCGAACCGGCGGCGAGGAGCAGCGAGCCGCCGCTTGCGGCCATGCCGAGGCAGATCGTCGATACCGGTGCGCTGACGTATTGCATGGCGTCGTACACCGACAGCGCCGCCGTGACGCTGCCCCCGGGCGAGTTGATGTACAGGCTGATCGGACGGCCGGGTTCCTCACTCTCGAGGAACAGCAGCTGGGCGGTCACGAGGTTGGCGCTGTCATCAGTGATCTCCTCACCGAGGAAGACGATCCGGTCGCGCAGCAGCCGCGAGTAGATGTCGTAGGTGCGCTCTCCGCGGCTGGTGGCCTCCACCACTGTGGGTATGACGGTCATCGTCATTTCTCCGAGCCCGGGACGGCAAATCCGATGCGCCGACGCGGGGACGACGCGGCCTCGCTGGCGAGGTAGGCGCCGAACTGTGCGACTGTCCTCAACGCTTCGCTGCTCAGAGAGCCGGCGGCCAGCTCCAGCTGTGCCCGGGCGTCGACCGGGATCGCCCGCGCGACGACCGGCGGCGCCAGTTCGTCCGCGATGTCGCCGTAGAGCACGTGGAGGGGCACGTCGAGCGCCGCCGCGATCGACGCCAGGCGCTGGGCGCTGACATCCTTCTGTCCCCTCTCCACCTCCGACAGGTGGGCGGGTGAGCATTGGGCGGCCGCCGCCACGTCGGCCAGGGAGCGGCCGGCTGCCTCGCGGTGCCGCCGCAGCACCGCACCGTGGGCGCGGCGCAGATGGTGCGCACGTGTCCGGTTCCACTCGGCCTGTTCGCTGTCAGCGTAGCTCATATCGCTGAGAGCGATGGTACCGCATCAGCCGACGTCGAGAAGCGCCACTGCGGAGGTGGCGATGCCATCGCTGCGGCCGGAGAAGCCCATCCCGTCGGTGGTGGTGGCGCTGATGGCCATCGCGTCCACGTCCATGGCCAGCGTGGCTGCGCACGCCGCCCGCATCTCGTCCAGGTAGTCGGCCAGCCGCGGTTCCTCGGCGACCGCCACCACCTGTGCCGACAGCACCCGGGCGCCGTGGTCGCGGAGCATGGACGCCACCGTGCGCAGGAACTCGATCCCGGCCGTGTTGGTCCACCGGGGGTCGCCGGAGGGGAAATGGCGACCGATGTCGCCCAGCCCGGCGGCGCCGAGCAGCGCGTCGCAGAGCGCGTGCACGACCGCGTCACCGTCGGAGTGGCCGAGCAGACCGCGGTCGTGCGGAACGTGGACGCAGCCGAGCATCAGCGGCCTCCCCAGGACCAGTCGGTGGGCGTCGACCCCGTGTCCGATACGCAGGCTCATGTCCGTCCCTCCACCAATGCCCGCAGCAGCAGCAAGTCGTGCGGGTGGGTCACCTTGAAATTGTCCGGCGTGCCGGCAACGATGTGCACGGCGGTGCCGAGCGCTTCGACCAGGGCGGCGTCGTCGTCCACCTCCAACGCGTTGGCGGCGGCGTGGTCGTGTCCCGCCGACAGCAGCCGGCGGCGGAACGCTTGTGGGGTCTGGATGGCGAACAGGTCGCGGCGGTCGAGCGACTGGACGATCACCCCGGCCACGCCGCGCTTGATGCTGTCGACCACCGGGATTGCCGCCGTGGCGGCACCGTGGCGGCGGGCCGCGTCGACGCAGTCGACGAACAGCTGCGGGGGACAGAGCGGGCGGGCAGCGTCATGCACGGCGATGATGTCGACCGGACCGGACTCGGACAGGGCGTTGCGCACGCTCTGCTGCCGGCGCTCGCCGCCGGTCACCAGCACGAC
>JALYTM010000210.1 GCA_030854305.1 Candidatus Dormiibacterota bacterium | reverse complement strand
ACCGTCGTCAGCCGTCCCAGGTCATCGCCGGCGTGCTCAACGAGCACGCCGAGCGGTCGGCTCACCCCCCACCCGGCCTCCGGGATGGTCAGCTCCAGGAGCCCGCAGGCGTCCTCTAGTTCCTCAAGGCGGGCGTCCCAGAGCGCTGTCGTCAGGATGTGCTGAAGCGCCTCGTCCGTGCCGATGGCAGTGTTGATGAGCGCGTCCTTCAGCGCCGCGGCTCGCACCGGCTGCGCCTCTCGCAGCTCCTTGGCGACGGCCCGCTTCGTTGCCCGCTCCGTCTTGAGATCGAGGACGCCACTGCCCGCCTCGCCGGCGTGGCGACTGCGGTCTGTGCATGTTATCTGGAATATGAAGGTCAGTAGCAGTAGTAGTCTCTGGGGAGGGGGCGCGGGGGAACCCCTCTCTGTGGACACTGTGGAGGACGGGGATATCGTCACCGCCGTCGAGCACTGGCGGGCAGGGCTACGTGCTCAGCCCGACGCCTTGGCGTGGCTTCAGCTCCAGATGGATCGCGGGCTGGCGCCGCGAACTATCGAAGCCTACGGACGCGGCTTGGCGGATTACCTGACCGTCTGCGAGCGAAGAAACGTGGACCTGGTGACAGCCACCCGAGCGGACGTCGCACGTTACGTGCGCGACCTCGGTTCGCGACAGCATCCGCGCGGCAGCAACGTCGTGGCCATCGACTCGGGCACGGGGTTGGCGAACGCCACCATTCAGCAGCGGCTCGTTGCGGTGCGACTCTTCTACGACCATCTCATCAACGAGGGGCGACGTGCCACCAATCCAGTTGGCCGCGGTCGGTATAGCCCACACAAGCCATTTGGCGGCGGTCGGTCCAACGGTCTGGTCCCGCGGTTCACTCGGCTCCCCTGGATTCCCAGCGACGAGCAGTGGCAGAAGCTCCTACTGGCTGCTCGAGACGAACCGATCCGCAACCGCTTCATGTTCGCACTCGGATACGACGCCGGTCTCCGTCGCGAAGAGCTGTGCCTGTTGCGCACCAGCGACATCGATCCGCCGTACCGAACCATCCGTGTTCGCGCCGAAACGACGAAGAGCCGGCGGGACCGCATCGTTGCCTACTCTCCTCCGACAGGTGAGCTCCTGCGGAGTTATCTGCATCACCGCCGGACGTTGAGCAGAGCGCGCGGACCTCTCTTCCTGTCGGAGTCTCGGCGCAACCTCGGAGAGCCGATCAGCCTGTGGACGTGGTCGAAAGTGGTTCGCGCATTGGCGTTGCGAGCGGAGTTGCCGCAGTTCAGCACCCACACGCTGCGCCACCTCAGCCTGACCGACTTGGCTCGAGCAGGCTGGGAGCTGCACGCCATCGCCCAGTTTGCAGGTCACCGCAATACTGCGACCACATTGCAGTACATCCATCTCTCGGGTCGCGATCTTGCGGACAAGCTGGGCAACAGCATGAACAGCATCCATGCGCAGCGCGTGACCATGCTCGCCGTCGATCCGACGACCGTGCTGCCATGAGCGCGCCGGTACAGGCGACCCGCGAACTGGCTACCGCAGCCGGCGTCTGGGCTTGGCCGACCGACCCGCATCGATACGACACGACGGAGGCCCTTTCCGGTCCGGAGCAACGAGCCCTGAGGGCTCTGAGCCGCAATCCAAGGGATTGGCAGGAACGGGAACACTGGCCGGCGTTACGACGCCTGGTCGACCCTCTGTGCGATGCGCGCCGCAGCCTCCACAGCACGGGTCAGCGCGGTCCGACTGCGGCTGACAACGCCGCCGCGTTCATCCTGCAGTCGTGCCTCACCGAACAGCGGACGTACTGGGGATGGGATCCGGCGGCGTGGGGGCGCGTCTGCGGACGAACGCCGCGCGCCTTCTACGACAACGCCCCGGTCTGGGCGCATGAGTCTGGTCGGCACTACGTCATCGCATTGGCGTACCTCCTCGGCGAGTTCGTCGACCCGCTGCCTATCGAGGACTTCGAACGCGTCCGCCTCGCCAAGATCGTGTTCGGGTCCACCCCGATCGACGCCGCTATCGCGCGGGTGGACAGCGCCGCCGCTGCCCTCGGCTACCGCGCCTCGGAATCCTCGGACGCTTGCAAACTGCACACAGCTGTCTGTGAAGCGCTGCTGCTGGCGCGGAGCCCGGACCTCGAGGCGCTCTCAGGCGAGCGTCTGGATCGGCTCCGCGGCGTGGCGAATCCGAAGCCGAGAAAGAGCGGCGACATCTACCGACTTCATCGTGCGCTTGCCAGTGTCGACATCGTTGCACCGTCCACGTGGAAGCTGCCACGACGATGGGCCGCTGGCGAGGGCGTGAATCCGGCCTGGAGAGACACGGTTGATCGTTGGTATGAGACGTCGACCCTGGCACCGGGCAGCCGTCGCACTGTCCGCTCGGTGTTGTTTCAAGTCGGGCGATGGCTGGCGGATGACCACCCCCAGTTCCAGTCGCCCACCGATTGGAACGCACAACACTGCGCCACTTTCCTCGCGCGGGTCGACCGGTGGTGCGTCGGTGATCACACCGCGCAGGGCGCGTCGCTCGTCGCGTCGCGCGTCGGCCAGCCACTCCGACCTCGCGCCAAGGCGCATCGCATCTACGCGGTTCGCCAGTTCTTCCGCGACTGCCAGGAGTGGGAGTGGATCCCCCGCCGCTTTGACCCGAGCCGCAGCCTGGGCACACCTCGCAATCTGCAAGCTCTCATCGGACCCGATCCACGCGTCATCGACGACAAGGTCTGGGCCAAGCTTATGTGGGCCGGTCTCAACCTCAACGTTGACGACTTCCCCCGATACGGCAAGAGCCCGTGCTATCCGATCGAGATGCTCCGGGCGCTGACGCTGACCTGGCTCTTCGCCGGCCTCCGGAGCGATGAGATCGAGCGCCTCCGCGTTGGCTGCGTGCGCTGGCAGCAGGACGGCCTGGTCGGGTCAACAGACGGACATGTGCCCGAGGACGCAGTCTGCCTTCTTGATGTCCCGACCAACAAGACAGGCACGGCGTTCACCAAACCTGTTGACCCGCTGGTGGGGCGCGCGATCGCGGCCTGGGAGGCGGTCCGACCAGTGCAACCTGCGCTCCTGGATCGGAAGGTCAGCACGACCGTGGACATGCTGTACTGCTATCGCGGGCATACGGTCCATCGCAGCTACATCAACGGGACAATCATCCCCAGCCTCTGCCGGAAGGCGGGCGTACCGCTCGCCGACGCCCGCGGGCGACTGACGAGCCATCGCGGTCGCGCCACGATCGCGACACAGCTCTACAACGCCAAGGACCCGATGACTCTATTCGAGCTGCAGGCGTGGCTCGGTCACCGCAGTCCGCAGAGCACGCAACACTATGCGCGGATCACGCCGACAACGCTGACCAAGGCGTACCGCGATGCCGGCTACTTCGCACGCAATGTCCGAGCCATCGAGGTGCTCATCGATCGGGATGCGATTGAAAGCGGCGCAGCGGCGTCAGGCACGCCCTGGCGCCACGTCGACCTCGGCCACGGGTATTGCACGTACACCTTCTTTGAGCAGTGCCCGCACCGGATGGCGTGCGCTCGATGCGAGTACTACGTCCCGAAGGAGTCGTCGAAGGCGAACCTGATCGAGGCCAAGGGGAATCTGCAACGCATGCTCGTGGAGATCCCTCTGACGGAACACGAGCGAGCGGCGGTCGAGGACGGCGGCGAGGCCGTCGATCGTCTGCTCGAGCGTCTGGCGGAGGTCCCGGCCCCCGGGAGAGCGGTTCCGACCGCAGCAACGCCGGTGCCCTTGACATCGGATTCCACATAATGCAGACATACGCCACCTCGCCGCGGCTGGTGATGAACGCCGCGTGGCAGGGCTGCTTGCGGTGCTGACGGAGGCTGACCTTCACGCCGTCACCGAGGCGCTGCATGCGCGAGTTGCCGGTCACCGTGTCATATCGCGGCGCAGCCG
>JALYTM010000209.1 GCA_030854305.1 Candidatus Dormiibacterota bacterium | reverse complement strand
CCTGAGCCGGCCGCGCCGCCTCAGCTGTAGACGTTGTACCGCCACTGGCAGCCGCCGCCGGCGCCGACGCGCACCTGCAGCCCGTTCCCGCCTTTGGCGAACTGCTGCACTCCCTGAGCTGTGGAGCCGTCGACCGCGAACGGTGGGTCACCGTTCACCGTCTGACCACCGCTGCCCACGACGGTGATGGCGAGCTGGCCGCTGCCGTCGCACGCGAACGAGTAGGCGAAGCCCCAGTTGTCGTTGACCTGCGGCAGCGGGAAGATGCCGTTGCCCGAGCCGGACTGGCTCGACACGAGGGTGCCGTTGCCCACCGCGGGAGGGGCGGACAGCGTCGGGGCAGGGGTGGCCGGTGCGGCCGTCGGCGTCGGGGTGGGTGTCGGTGTGTCGCTGGCGGACGGCGTGGGCAGCAGGGTGGGGCTGGCCGACGGCGTGGGCACCGCGACGGTCGCCGTGCCGGTGTTGCTCAGACGCGCCCGCTCGACGACGAACCCGATCGCCAGGCCCACGACCAGGGTCGCGGCGATGGCGGCAGCGAGCTTCCACCGCTCCATGGTCACGATCCGTTGCATCGGGTCATCTCCAGTACTCGTCGTCCTGCGCACCGGCAACCGTAGTGGATCGCCACCGTGGCAGGGACAGCGATGACGCTCTCACGGGCTCGGTGTTGCTCCCGGCGACGCACTCGGGGATGCCGCGGCACACGGGTTGTCACCGACGTTGCTGATGTATACGGCGATCTGGTTGGCGGCGCAGTCGGTGGCCAGTTGCTCGAAGATCGCTTCGCTGAACCATGCCGGGCGCTGTCGCGCGCTGTACGGCTGAGGCGCGGCGACGATGATGTGCCGGAGCGTGAGCGCGGCCGCTGACGCCGCCTCCACCTGGACGATGTCGTAGCCCTGCGAGTCGCGGACCGGAGTCGTGGTGTACTGCCCAACCGCCAGCGCGAGCACCGCCGTGGAGAAGGCGCCATCGCCGCTGGAGATGGTGGCCCTGGTGATCGACCCCAGCTCCCCGCCCTTGGGAGCGCTGGCGCTGTCGTCGGAGTAGAGCGGCGCCAGCGACGCCACCGATGCGCCCTGCCCGAGCTTTCCCTCGACCTCGGAGGCGCGCTGCTTGGCGAACAGGTCCTCCAGCTGCTGCTCGTTGAGGCTCGACCGCACCTCGTCGGTGAGCTGCGCCAGCGAACCGCCCAGGCTTGCCAGCTGGGACTGGAGCTGGGACATGCCCCCGGCGGAGGCGGCGTCCTGACCGATCTGCGACTGGATCTCCGCCGCCGTGGCGGCGACGCCCGCGGCCGCTGCCTCCTGCGCGATGACCGCGTCGATGAGGAGGCTGCGCAGGACGCCGGCCCGGACCTGCGCGGTCATGGCGGCGTTGCCGGTGGGCCCGCCCGCTAGCGACACCGAAGTCAGGGTGCTCTTGAGCCGGAGCTGGAAGAGCGCCGACGTGATGGCCGTCGATCCAACCCGAGCGATCACCTCGCTGGACGGCGTCGGGGACGGCGCGGAGACACTGCCACAGGCGACACAGAAGACGGCGAGCAGGCAGGCCGAGATGCGTCGCACGGAGAGCCAGTCTAGTCAGAGGCCTCCGCCGCCCGACCGCGTGAGCGCGGACCGGTCGCGAAATGCGCCCGGAACCCCGGGGACACGGCCACCGCGACGGTCGCGGCACCCACGACGATGGCGCCGTACCCGATGCCGGGGAACAGCCCCGTGGCGTACGCGAGGCCGGCGTACATGAAGGTGCCCAGCGGCTGCAGCCCGGCGAACGTCATCGCGTAGATGCCCAGCATGCGACCGCGCAGCAGTGGGTCGACGTCGGTCTGCAGCAGGGTGGTCAGCGATGTGTTGATGGCCATGAACGAGAAGCTGATGCCGACCAGCGCAACCAGGCTGACGCCCAGCGCGGTCGAGTGCGCCAGGGTGAACAGGCTGGCCGCGTAGACGGGTCCACCGATCACCAGCAGCCGTCGACGGCCGGCCGTGTTGCCGATGGTGGCGATGACCACTCCACCGACGACGCCGCCGATGCCGCCGATCGAGTACAGCAGTCCGAGCACGGCCGGTCCGCCACCGAGCTGGGTCCGCGCCAGGACCGGCAGGAAGGGCATGTACGACACCCCCAGGAAGGCGAGGACGGCGCCGATGACCACGATGCCGCGAACCAGTGGAACACGGCGCACCATGCGCAGGCCGGCGGACAGGTCGCCGAGCGCTGTCGTCCCGGCCAGGCGCGGCAGGGGGCGGACGTCCGGGATCACCGTCAGCAGCACAGCGAGCGGAGCCAGGTAGGCGACGGAGAGCACCGCGAAGCACGCGCCCGGCCCCGCGGTGCTGATCAGCACGCCGGCCACCGACGGCCCCACGATCCGCGTCGCGCTCATCGCGGTAGAGCTGAGCGCGACCGCGTTGACGACGAACTCGCGGTCGACAAGGTCGGCGACCAGCGCCTGCCTGGTGGGCAGGTCGACGGCGTCGGCCGAGCCGTAGACGATCGCCACCACCACGATCGACCAGAAGCCGGCGTGGCCGGTGAGGGCCAGGACCGCAAGGACGCCGGAGCTGAGCCCCAGCACGGACTGGGTGGCCAGCAGGATCCGGCGGCGGGGCAGGCGGTCGGCGAGCAGCCCGCCGACCAGGGAGAGGAGTACCGCCGGCAGGCCGTCGGCGGCGGCAACGGCGGCCACCGCGGTGCTGCTGTGGGTCAGCTGGAACACGAGGTAGCCCAGCGCAACCACCTGCATCCAGGTGCCCAGGAGGGTGGGCCACTGCGCCAGCCAGTACCAGCGGAAGGTGCGAACACGCAGCGCGGGCGGCGGCCATCGGCCCACCGTGGGCGCGATCGGCAGTGCGACGGTCGCCGGCACGGCGACGCTGATCACCGGGGGAACGGCATCGGCGTCGCCGGGCGCGACCGGTGCCGCCTCCCCCGTCGGGCGCTCGGTGCGTCGCTCGGTGCCGTCCATTGCGAGCATTGTGAGCGCCGGCGGGGTGGCGCCCCGCGCGCTGCGCTCGTGCTACCGTCGCGCCGCGTGGGCACCGGGCTGATCATCTTTCTCGCTGCGTTGCAGGGCGCGACGGAGCTCTTCCCGGTGTCCTCGCTCGGGCACGCGGTCGTGGTGCCGGCGCTGTTCCACCTCGGCGTCAACCCGGCCGCCCCGAGCTTCGTGCCTTTCCTCGCGCTCCTCCACATCGGCACCGGCGTGGCGCTGGTGGTGCTGTACCGTGACCAGTGGATCGGCATTGTCCGTGGCTTCGTGGTGGCATCTGTGCGCGGGCGCATCGAGACACCCGACCAGCGCTTGGCGATGCTGCTGTTGGTGGGCACCATCCCTGCCGGCCTGGTGGGCGTGGTCCTGGAGACCACGTTGAAGAACCTGTTCGCGCAGCCGCGCATCGCCGCCGCCTTCCTGGTGGCGAACGGAGCCATCCTCGCCGGGGCCGAACTGCTACGACGGCGTTCCGAGCGCGCATCGTCGACGCCGGCCGAGCGCGAGAGCCGGTTCGGCGCAGTGGAGGAGATGACCTTCCCGCGCGCGGCACTGGTGGGTGCGTTCCAGGTGCTCGCCCTGCTGCCCGGCATCTCGCGATCGGGCGTGACCATGGCGGGCGGGCTCGTGGCCGGGCTGCGGCACACCGAGGCCGTCCGGTTCGCGTTCCTGCTGGCCACACCGATCATCCTTGCCGCCGGGGTCCTGGAGGTCCCCCAGCTGCCGGGCAGCGGCGCGCCCATCGGCATGTACGTGCTCGGTGCGGTGGTCGCCGGCGTGATCGCCTACGGCAGCGCGCGGTTGTTGGTCCGCTACTTCCAGGTCGGACGCCTCGACCCCTTCGCGGGCTACTGTGCAGCTCTTGGTGTGGTCGGGCTGATCGTCCTCCACTGAATCACCACTGGAGTCTCATGAACACTCGAACGT
>JALYTM010000208.1 GCA_030854305.1 Candidatus Dormiibacterota bacterium | reverse complement strand
GCCCGGGCACCACGCCCCGCGCCGACGCTTCGAGTTCGGACCGCGGTCGCGCCTGTGCTAGGTTGCCGCGCGTGAATGTTCCCTACTCCCCGCCGCGCCTCCCCGCGGGGTGGGACGACGGGGTGCTGGCGCTGAACGGCCACTTCCTGCAGAGCAGCGCGTGGGCGCGCGTGCAGCACCGGCTCGGAAACGGCGTGGTGGTCGGTGCGGACCGTGACTGGTGCTGGCTGGGCACGGTGCGTCGTGCGGGGCCGTTCCGCTACCTGTACCTGCCCTTCGGGCCCTCGCTGCGGGGTCCGGAGTTCCTTGGCCCGGCAATCGCTTCGGCGTACCGCCGGGCGCGACGGCTGGGCTGTGTGCTGGTGCGCTTCGAGCCCGGTCACGTCGACCACGCCACCGTCGCGCGCACCGGCGCTCACCGCGTCCACTCACGCCAGTACGAGCACACGCTGGTGCTCGCGCTCGACGGCGACGCCGACGGGCTGCGTCGCGGGCTCAACAGCGGCCACCGGTCGGGCATCAACACCGCCGCCAAGCGCGGACTGCGGATCGAGCGCAGCAACGACCGGCGACGGATGCCCGACTTCGTGCGGCTGCTGCGCAGCACCGAGGCGCGCGCCGGGTTCTTCTCCTACGAGGACCCGTACTTCGACGCAGTGGCCGACGAGCTGTTGGCCCGGGGCGACGCCACGCTGTATTTTGCGATGGTCGGCGATACCTGCGCCGCCGGTGCACTGGTCTTCGACTTCGGACCGACGCGCTACTACCCCTTCGGGGCCACCGAGGGCGGGTCGCGGCGCCTGATGCCTGGGCCGCCCCTGGTGTGGCAGACCATCCTCGACGCGAAGGCCGACGGCCGGCGGCGGTTCGACTTCTGGGGCGCCGCCCCGCCCGGAGCCGGGCCCGACCATCCCTGGAGCGGGATCACCGCGTTCAAACGCGGCTTCGGCGCGGTGCCGGAGACGTACGCCGGCACGTGGGAGCTGACCGTGCGGCCGCTGGCAGCGCGACTGTTCACCCTGGCGCGAGCTGCCCGCCACTGAACGGCGAGGAGTGGGTGCGCCACGCCCACGACGGCGGGAACGCATGTGCGGGTACGCTTGTGAGTCGCATGCCCCATGACACCATCGACATCCGCGGCGCCCGCGAGCACAACCTCAAGGGCATCGACCTGACGCTGCCGCGGGACCGGCTGATCGTCATCACCGGCCTCTCCGGCAGCGGCAAGTCCTCGCTGGCCTTCGACACCATCTACGCCGAGGGCCAGCGCCGCTACGTGGAGTCGCTGAGCGCCTACGCCCGCCAGTTCCTGGGCCAGATGGAGAAGCCCGACGTCGACCACATCGACGGCCTCAGCCCGGCGATCTCGATCGACCAGAAGGGCACCAGCAAGAACCCACGCTCGACGGTCGGCACCGTGACCGAGATCTACGACTACCTCCGCCTGCTGTACGCGCGCATCGGGCACCCTCACTGCCCCAACTGCGGCCGCGAGATCAGCAAGCAGTCGATCGAGCAGATCACCGACCAGGTGCTCGCGCTGCCCGAGGGAACGAGGTTGATGGTGACCGCGCCGATGGTGCAGAGCCGCAAGGGCGAGCACCGCGAGGTGCTCACCGACGCCAAGCGCAACGGCTTCGTACGCGCCCGCATCGACGGCGACCTGCGCGACCTCTCCGAGCCGATCGCTCTCGACAAGAAGTTCAAGCACGACATCGAGATCGTCGTCGACCGCATCGTCGTCAACCCCGAGCTGCGCAGCCGCCTGCACGAGTCGCTCGAGCAGGCAGCCAAGCTCAGTGACGGGCTGATCCTGCTCATCCCCGTCGACGGCAGGACCGCGGACGGCGCCGCGCTGGACGAGCTGCTGTTCAGCAAGGACTACGCGTGCGTCTACTGCGGGATCTCCATGGAAGAGCCGGCGCCTCGCAACTTCTCGTTCAACAGCCCGCACGGGGCCTGCCCGGCGTGCACCGGACTGGGAATGCGCATGGAGGTCGACCCCGACGCGGTGGTGCCCGATCCCTCCATGAGCATCAACGAGGGTGCCCTATCGGGCTGGACACGCGGGCCCTCGCAGACCTGGATGATGGACGTGCTCGAGACCGTCGCCAAGAAGTTCAAGGTGTCGCTGAGCACACCGTGGGAGGACCTCGGTCCCAAGGAGCAGAAGCTCATCCTCTACGGGCTGCCCAAGGACGAGACGGTGCGCATCCGCTACGTCAGCCACCGCGGCTACTCGCGCAGCTACGACGCCGGCTTCGAGGGTGTCATCCCCAACCTGGAGCGTCGCTATCGCGAGACCGAGTCGGACTGGGTGAAGCAGGAGATCGAGCGGCTGATGATGCAGAAGCCGTGTCCCGCCTGCGACGGTGGCCGGCTCAAGCCCGAGTACCTCGCGGTCACCGTCGACGGCATGAACATCATGGAGTTCTGCGCCCACAGCGTCATCGGTGCGCTGGGCCGCCTGGAGAGCCTGCGGCTGAGCGAGCGTGAGACGCTGATCGCGCGGCAGGTGCTCAAGGAGATCCGCGAGCGCCTCGGGTTCCTCCACGACGTGGGCCTCGACTACCTCACCGTCAACCGCGGTGCGGCCACGCTCAGCGGGGGCGAGGCGCAGCGCATCCGGCTCGCCACCCAGATCGGCAGCCGGCTGATGGGCGTGCTGTACATCCTTGACGAGCCGTCGATCGGGCTTCACCAGCGTGACAACCACAAGCTGATCCGCACCCTGGAGCGGCTGCGCGACATCGGCAACACGCTGATCGTGGTGGAGCACGACGAGGACACCATCCGGGCGGCGGACTTCGTC
The DNA here is from genome assembly GCA_030854305.1 of Candidatus Dormiibacterota bacterium. GTDB lineage: Bacteria > Chloroflexota > Dormibacteria > Aeolococcales > Aeolococcaceae > Aeolococcus. Next base: position 1,128 of record JALYTM010000208.1, on the reverse strand, counting down.
GTCGACGTCGGCCCCGGTGCCGGCGAACAGGGAGGTTACGTGGTGGCCGCGGGCACCATCGACGAGGTGCTCGCCACTCCGGGGAGCATCACCGCGCAGTTCCTCAACGGCGTGCGGGCCGTCCCCGTACCGCTGATTCGCAGGCAGGGCAACGGCAAGGAACTGGTGGTGCACGGCGCCGCCGAGAACAACCTCAAGAACGTCGACGTGTCGTTCCCGATGGGTACGTTCATCTGCGTCACCGGCGTCAGCGGCAGCGGCAAGAGCACCCTGGTCAACGATATCCTGTACCGGCGGCTTGCCCAGTTCCTCTACCGCGCCAAGCAGCGGCCGGGCAAGCATGCGCGTGTCGAAGGCCTGCAGCACGTCGACAAGGTGATCGACGTCGACCAGTCACCGATCGGGCGCACGCCGCGCAGCAACCCGGCAACGTACGTCGGTATGTTCACCGACATCCGCGAGCTGTACGCCAAGCTGCCCGAGTCACGGGTGCGCGGCTACAAGCCCGGCCGCTTCTCGTTCAACGTCGCCGGCGGTCGGTGTGAGGCGTGTGCGGGCGACGGGATGATCAAGATCGAGATGCACTTCCTCCCCGACATCTACGTGCCGTGCGAGGTCTGCAAAGGTCGCCGGTACAACCGCGAGGCGCTCCAGGTGCTGTTCCGCGACAAGAGCATCGCCGACGTACTCGCCATGACCGTCGACGAGGCCGCCGAGCTGTTCGAGAACCAGCCCCGCATCCTTCGCCGCCTGCGAACCCTCCAGGACGTTGGCCTCGGCTACATCCGCCTCGGACAGCCGGCGACACAGCTGAGCGGCGGCGAGGCGCAGCGCGTCAAGCTCAGCACCGAGCTGAGCCGGCGCGACACCGGCAGCACCGTGTACATCCTCGACGAGCCCACCACCGGCCTCCACTTCGCCGACGTCGAGAAGCTGCTCAGCGTGCTCCACCGCCTGGTGGACGCCGGCAACACGGTGATCGTCATCGAGCACAACCTCGACGTCATCAAGACTGCCGACCACCTCATCGACCTCGGTCCCGACGGTGGCGATGCCGGGGGTGAGGTGCTCGCCAGGGGCACCCCGGAGGACATCGTCGCCGAGCCGCGCAGCGCCACCGGAGAGTAC
>JALYTM010000010.1 GCA_030854305.1 Candidatus Dormiibacterota bacterium | reverse complement strand
GCCCACAGCCGTGACCCCGCGCTGGGAGCGGACGCGCGTGCCGAGGCGCCGGTCGCCGCTCGCGCTCGCGACGCTGGCCGCGGCGCTTCTGGCGGTGGGCGTTGCTTTACTGCTCGACAGCGCCGGTGTGATCTCGCTGAGCGTGGGGATGGGCTTTGCCATCGCCCTGCTGGTGGTCGGCGTCGGGTTGCTGATCGGGACGTGGTTCGGTCGGTCGCGGGGGCTGGCCGTGCTGGGGGTGCTGCTTCTGCCTTGCGCGGCGGTTGCGTCGCTGGTGGATGTTCCCCTGAGCGGAGGGACCGGGACCGTGTCGTTCGCGCCGCAGGCGCTGAGCGATGTCCAGCCTCAGTACCACCTGGCGGCCGGTGACCTGACCGTGGACCTGACCCAGCTGGCAGTCAACGCCGACCGCACGGTCACGGTGACCGTGGGGTTGGGCAGGCTGAGGGTTCTGGTTCCTGACCCGGCAGACGTGGTCGTGACTGCCCACGCGGGAGCGGGTCACATCAACCTCTTCGGCGCCTTCGACGACGGCGTCAACATCGGCTCATCGGCTCAGTCAACACCGACGGTTGGAGGCAGCGTTCTCCACCTCACAGTGAACGTCGGCCTGGGTGAGGTCGACGTCGTCCGATCAAGCCCCGGCACGGGGAGTGGTGGGTGATGCGCCGCCACGAGGTCGACATGGTCTCGTTGGGATTCGGCCTGGTCTTCACGACCGGCGGGGTGCTCCTCCTGCTGGACCGGGTTGACGTGCTCGCGCAGGGTCGCTGGGTGGTCCCAGCCCTGCTCATTGCAGTGGCGCTGGCGATACTGACGTCAGTGTTGTGGCCGCAGCTGTCGCGCGGCGGCACCGGTCCCGACAACGCCGCGCCTGACGACACGTCGACCGCCGGCCCTGTCGAATCAGCCGGCAGTTCGCGGGAGACAGAATGACGTCGCCACAGCGACCGTCAGCCGCCGCCGGGTCCGTTCAGGCTGAACGCCCGACTGCGCGGTGCCGCTCGCGCACCCCTCGCTCGGCAAAGATCAGCAGGAAGTCCTTGATCCTGGCCGTACGCGCAAGGTTCGCGTACTCCGCTGCCAGCTCATGCTCGACCTCGGGGAGGGTCAGCGCCGCGCCGAGCACGGTCAGCAACCGCACAGCCGTGTGGCGGAGCATCAGTTGATGCGACGTCGATACAGGCTCGAGGTGCGGCGCCGAGCCTACCGGGCTGTCCGGTGTCACAGCCATGATCGACTCCTCTGCCGAGGGGCGGACGGATGCAGCCAAGGTCACCTGTCCACCATCTCGTCGGGACTGATGGTTGCAAATCGCTCCGACGGCCTGACAGGGCCAGAAGTCCTGACCCCTGCCCTGCCCATGCCCGGCGGCCGATCGCGACCCCCGGGACCTTCGACCCCGGTGGCTACCCGCTTGCGGCACTGGTGCTCCATGTCACAGCGTGCGCAGAGTGACCGCAACAAGGTGGCGACGCTTGGGCTCCGCGAACCCGGCGGTGATCACCAAACGCCAGAGACGGCCACCGGAGGTCTTGCCATGAGCGACGGCACTCTGCTCCTCGTCATCGACCATGCCACTGGGCAGGAACTCCAGCGCTGTACCGGTCCTGCTTCCGACGGATCCTGTCCGCGGGTCGAGATCGGCGACATTCTTCCGTGCTCAGGGCACGGTTTGGTTGCGGCGGGCGCCCCCGGAGGAGTGCAGCCCTACGCAGTCTCCGGCGGGGCAACGCTCTGCCCGGTGACGCTGGCAGCGGCGTTGGCGATCGCTCCGGACACTTTGCTGACGCTCGACGACTGACCCTCCGCCAAAGGGATCAGGAAGCGGTGGTGGCGCGACGTTCGCCCAGCCCACAGGCCAGGAGGTCCCTGCTGATGGCGCGCGCATCGTTGGCGCCGCTCAGGGTCAGCGCGTTGACGAACTCTTCGATGAACAGCTCGATCACGCGCTGAGCGCCGGATGCTCCGCCGGCAGCCAGGCCCCAGAGCAGCGGGCGCCCCACCAGCACCGCCTTCGCGCCCAGCGCGAGCGCGCGGAGCACATCGGTGCCCCGGCGGATCCCACCATCGACCACCACATCCCCGCGCCCGTCCACAGCATCGACGATGTTCGCAAGGACGGCCGCGGAGGCCACCGTGCCGTCGAGCTGGCGGCCTCCGTGGTTCGATACCACCACTCCGGCAGCGCCATGCTCGAGCGCAAGCACGGCGTCGTCGGCGCTGAGGATGCCTTTGACCAGCAGCGGCACCGGGTACCGGGCTGCCAGGTCGGCGATGTCGGCCCAGCTCAGTCGCGGGTCCACGAGTGTCTGGGTGTGGTGAGGCTCGAATGGCGTGGCCGTCCCCGCGGCTGCCACCGCGGGAACCGCGTGACCCACCGCGAACCGGGAGCGAATGTCGCGCTCGCGCAAGCCGGAGACTGGAAAGTCGACGGTCACCACCAGCGCGCTGTAGCCGGACGCCACCGCAGCGTCGATGAGGGTCCGGGTCACGCCGCGGTCGCGGAAGACGTAGGCCTGAAACCAGCGCGACGCACCCGGCACCGCGCCGGCCACATCGGTGGCCGACACCGTCGACAGCGTCGACAGGCACATCGTGGTCGACGTCGCGGCCGCCGCTCGAGCCATGGCAATTTCACCCTCAGGCGTGGCGATGCGCTGGTAGGCCATCGGGGCGGCGATGACCGGGTGCTGCATGCACTGGCCCACCACCGTGACTGAGGAGTCAACGCGGCCCGTGCCCCTGAGGACGCGTGGAACGATGGCCAGACTGCGCCAGCCTGCGACGTTCGCCGCCAACGTCCACTCGTCGGTCGCGCCTCCGCGGATGTAGTCGAACGCGCCCTGGTCGAGGGCGGCGGCGGCCGCGATCTCGAAGTCCGGCAAGGTGTCGGGAAGCTGCGAAGTGGTCATCGTGGGCGATCGACAATACGTGACCATCGGCCGGCTCGCTGCTTCAGGCCGGCGTCGCAGTGCTCATCTCCGATCGGAACCAGGCACTGCGTGACATCTCATCGATCCGGAGCCGATGACTTGCGTCCGATCCGCCCGTCTGAAACAGCAGCGGTGAACGAGCAGAACACGATCAGCTTCGTTGTCCGGGGCCCGATCGCGCGCCCGGATCTCCCCGGGTTGTACGGCCGCTTCTGCGCCCTGCTCACGGCCGGGCGGCCCACCGTTGCATGGTGCCGGCTCTATGAGGTCGACGCGGACGCGGTGACCGTCGATGCGCTCGCCCGCCTTCAGCTCGCCGCTCGCCGGCACGGCTGCGTGATCAGGCTGCGGGGCGCGTCCGGCGACCTGCGCGACCTGGTCGCCTACATGGGGCTGGAGACGGTGCTGCCCGACTGACGGCTGCCCGCCGCTACGGGTCGAGGTGCGCCGGGAGACCGAAGAGTGGGAACAGCCTGTCCGTGTCCAAGAAGAAGGTGAAGTCGCCGATGCGGCCGTCGGTGAGCTCGATGACCTGGAGTGCCCACGGGTCGAAGCCCCGGCCGGAGTCACTCGGCTTGTACTGGCCGAAGGCCACGGTCCCGTTGGCACTCACCGTGGGGACGAGGCGCGACCCACGGCACCCGATGCCGGGGCCGAACCACCACGCGAGGACGTTGTCGCGCCCGGCCAGCCACATGTCGTACGGCGGCATCGACTGCCGTGCATCCGCCTGGATCAACGCGGTGAGGGCGTCGAGGTCGTACCGCTCGAAGGCATCGACGTAACTGGCGAGCAGCCGGCTTTTCGCCTCGTCGGTGGGAGGAACGCTGTCGTCGGGGTTGGCACCGCTGGCCGCCAGGGTCGCCCGGGCTCGCTGCAGGGCGCTGTTGACGGACGCCACCGTGGTGTCCAGCAGCCGCGCCACCTCGCTCGCCTGCCAGCGCAGCACTTCGCACAGGATCAGGACGGCGCGCTGACGAGGGGGAAGGTGTTGGAGCGCGGCCACGAATGCCAGCCTGATGGTCTCGCGGGCCACGGCCACGTCCGCGGGGTCGACGTCGGAGGCCAGTGAGCTGTCGGGGATCGGCTCGATCCAGGTGACCTCGGGGCGCGTGTGCAGGTTGGCGGCGATCGGCTCCTGCGCCGGGCCGAAGTCCATCGGCAGCGCTCGCCGCTCTCGCCCTTTGATCATGTCGATGCAGACATTGGTCGCGATCCGGTAGAGCCACGAGCGCAGGGCTGCCCGACCCTCGAACTGGTCGAAGCCGCGCCATGCCCGCAGCAGCGTCTCCTGCACGGCATCCTCGGCCTCGAACGGCGAGCCCAGCATGCGATAGCAGTACCCGGTCAGGCCCTTGCGCTGCTCCTCGAGCTGTTGCTCGAGGTCGCTGGGTCCGACGACGACGGCCTCCTGCACGGCGCTCATCCTACGACAGCACCTCTCACCCTGACCCGCTTTCCGTCATCCCGAACTCCTCCGCTTACAGCCTCATACACATGGACGCCGCTCGCGGTCACGACTCATCGGTCAACCCGCTGCGTCGTTGCAGCCCGGGTCGGGAGGCGAGCGCGACCAAGATGTCGGGCTGACCCAGGTGCTCAGCTTCGCGTCGGTGTGAGCGCCTGCCAGGGCGGTGCGGCGTTGAGCTCACTACGCTCGTAGTGCGGAACGCCATGTGGCAGCGCTTGGCTGTGCTACGGTCTGCCGATGACGGGCATCGTCGACGTCCCGCGCCGCCGGCAGTACCTCGCCGGGGAGTGGACCGGTGCCGCTGACGACGAGTGGTTCGACGACCTCGACCCTTTCACCGGGCAGGTCTTTGCTCGCATCCCGGCCTCGACGCGGGTGGATGCGCAGCGCGCCGTGAACGCGGCGGCCGCGGCCTTCCCCTCGTGGTCGGCGACCGGCCCGCGTGAGCGCCAGCAGATGTTCCTGCGTGCGGCCGACATCGTCGAGCAGCGCGGTCCGGAGCTGATCGCTCTTCTGGCCGCCGAGACCGGTGCCGTCTTCAAGTTCGCGGCGTTCCAGGTGCAGTGGAGTGCCGGGTTCCTGCGCCAAGCGGCGCACTGGCCGTACGACCTCGGCGGCGAGATCATCGCGCTCGAAGCGCCGGACACCACCTGCTACGCGTTTCGGCAACCCCTGGGGGTGGTCGCCGGCTTCACCCCGTGGAACGGCGCTTTCAACCTCGCGTGGCGAACGGTGGCACCGCCGTTGGCGTGCGGCAACACGGTTGTTCTCAAGCCATCGGAGGAAGCGCCGGTGGCCGCCGGGCTGGTGATCGCCGAAATCCTCGAACAAGCCGGCTTTCCCGCCGGGGTCTGCAGTGTCATCACCCATGCCGGCGGTGGGGCCGTCGCCATCGCGGACGAGTTCTTCGACCGGCCGGAAGTGCGAGCCATCAACTTCACCGGCTCCACGGTGGTCGGCCGTCACCTCGCGGAGCGCTCCGCGCATCACCTCAAGAAGATCGTGCTCGAGCTGGGCGGCTTCAACCCGATGATCGTGCTCGCGGATGCCGACATGGAGAACGCGGTGGAGACTGCGGCCTTTGCCGCCTTCTTTCATCAGGGGCAGATCTGCATGAATGCTCGCAAGATCATCGTCGAAGCGCCGCTGTACGACGAGTTTCTCGACCGTTTGGCCACCAAGGCCCGGACACTCACGGTGGGCGATCCGCGTGATCGCGCGTCGGCGCTCGGGCCGCTCATCAACGCTGCCGCAGTCGAGAAGGCGCGGTCGAGGTTGGCGGGCGCGCAGGAGCACGGGGCAACGGTGGTGGCGGGCGGCCGGTTCCACGGGCCGTGCCTCGAGCCGACGATCCTGGTGGGTGTGCAGCCGGGTTCGCCGCTGGACTGCGAGGAGACCTTCGCCCCGATGGTCATCGTCGAGCGAGTCGACGACGTGGCCGCCGCGCTGGCGGTGGCCAACGGCACCTCGTACGGCCTCACCGCGTCGATCATGTGCGGTGACACTGGTCGCGGCCTTGAACTCGCAAAGAAGGTCGAGGCGGGCGTGGTCAACGTCAACTCACCCACCATGTACGCCGAGCCGGTGCTTCCGATCGGCGGCGTCAAGGACAGCGGCTGGGGGAGGTTCGGACGTTGGTCCGTGGAGAACTTCACCGAGCGTCACGTCGTGACCGTCAACACGGGGGCGGCGAGGCTCCGCATCTGACCTCTGCCGCGGGGTACCGGGCTACGTGGTCGAGCCCCCGCCTGACGTCCCGCCCCAGGTTTCGGGAGCCACGTCGGCGATCGTCTCTGAAAACGTCCACTGGTGGCCGGCGATGTCCTCGGCTGTGTACTGCCGCTCACCGTACTCATGGTCGGTCGGTTCCGCGATGATCCTCGCCCCCGCCGCTCTCGCCGACGCGCAGTGGGCCCGGGCGTCACTGACGCGCACCATCACCGAGTGGGTGACCTCGCCCGGCCGCGGGGGCCTGCGGTCTCCCCGCATGTCGCCGACGATCACGGCTCCCTCGCCAACGCTGAGCTGCGAGCGATGGTTGTCGCCGATCCGCACGCGCTCAACAAACCCGAACGCACTGGTCAGCCATGCCACCGCCTCGCGGACGTCGGAGTAGATCAACACCGGGATGACCGTGGACTGCGGGATCGAGCGGTTGGGCTTCATGCGTGGTCCGGCGATACTCTTTCGGTGAAAGGCGTTGCGGTAGGCGCAGTCCACGCTTTCAGGCTGTGGCCGGGCTCCGCCACAGGTCGATGTTGCCGTCGACGGCGTGCTGGTCGATAGCGGCAATCTCGTCAGCGGAGAAGTCGAGATGGTCGAGAGCCGCAACGTTCTGCTCCAACTGCTCGACGCTGCTGGCGCCGATGACCGCCGAGGTCACGCGCGCGTCGCGGAGGACCCAGGCAAGGGCCATCTGAGCGAGGCTCCGTCCGCGTTGTTCTGCGATGCCGCGCAGTGCGCGTACATGGGCCAGGTTGTCGTCGCTGAGCATGTCGCGCGTGAGGGAGGTGTTCTGCCGTGCACGTGAGTCCTCGGGGATGCCGTGGAGGTAGCGTTCGGTGAGAAGCCCCTGGGCGAGCGGCGAGAATGCGATGCACCCGACACCCTCGGCGCCGAGCACGTCAAGCAGACCCTGTTCGATCCAGCGGTTGAACATCGAGTACGACGGCTGGTGCACGAGCAATGGAGTGCCTAGCCGGCGCAGGATGGCGATGGCCTCTGAGGTCCTCCGGTCGGAGTAGGAAGAGATCCCAACGTAGAGTGCCTTGCCATGCTGTACAGCGGAATGCAGGGCGCCAAGCGTTTCATCCAAGGGGGTGCTCGGGTCGAAGTGGTGGTGGTAGAAGATGTCGACGTAGTCGACGCCGAGCCGCTGAAGGCTCTGGTCCAGGCTGGCCAACAGATACTTGCGGGAGCCGAGGTCTCCGTACGGGCCGGGCCACATGTCCCACCCCGCTTTCGTCGATATCACCAACTCATCGCGGTGCCTCTGAAAGTCGGTCCTCAGAATCCGGCCAAAGTTCGACTCGGCGCTGCCGTACGGTGGGCCGTAGTTGTTCGCCAGGTCGAAGTGGGTGATGCCAAGGTCGAAAGCACGGCGCAGGATGGCACGCTGGGCATCGAGCGGCCGGTCATCGCCGAAGTTGTGCCACAAGCCCAGGGACAGAGCGGGAAGAAGGAGACCGCTGCGCCCGCAACGGCGGTAGCTCATGGAGGCGTAACGGTCGTCCGCCGCGCGATAGTCGGTCAGCTCGGTCACACGCGCATTCTGGCTGATCTCCGCGACCCGCGCGGATAGCGGTGCATCGAGCCGTTCAACCCGACCAGACCGCAACGCGAAGACCCTCTGGTCCCTCAGTACGTGCTGACAGCCTCGGCACGGTCCCTGATGCCGCGCATCATCTTCTGGCTCATGATGAAGCTGATCACCGCGACCGGCTCGAACATCAACCCGGTCCCCTGAAAGCGCGAGCGGTACCGCTCCCGCACCACGAGTCGAGTGCCGCCGTCCGGTCCCGCTCGCAGGACGAACGCCCAGGTGAAGTCGAACGGAGACGGCGCCTCGCCCATCGGCACACCTCCCCGAAGAACCAGCGCACGCGGCGCGTCGGCCTCGGCAACGGTGAGGGCCACCTCGGCAACGAGATGGACGTCATCTCCGGCGTGAACCTCCTGCCAGGCGGCGACGATCCGGTCGGCGCTGTGGATGTCCATGCCGAGGAGGTTCTCCAAAGCGTCGTAGCTGTAGAAGCCGCCCCTGCCCTGCCCCAGCTGTGCGATCCAGGGCCACACGGCGTCGGGCGGCTGCTGGATGGTGATGGCGCGTGTCGATTCGAGGTGCGGTTGGGGGACGAGGCCGTCGCCGGGCAACGACCCTCGACGCTCCTCAGCAGAGGCACCCCAATGCAGCATCCTCGACCGCCCGAGCGCAGCTCCAAATGCCACGGCTCCGCCAACACCGAGAACCGTCGTCAATCGGCGAGAATTCATCACATCACGCCTCCATTTCATACGCCACGCGGTAGTGGACGGCCCAGTGGAGCGGGAGGCGCCGGCGCAGACGCGCCGGTCGCGACGTCAGGCTCCTGGCCTCCGGCGTCGAGACGGAACGGTGGGTACTCATCGCGCAAGAGCAGCGCGTACACGAGCACGCGGAAGACCCAGCGGTTCAGGCCCATCACCAAGTCGAAGATGCCCCGTGGGTACCGCGCTGTGAACAACACAGCCACGCCGGCGATGAGGGTGAGGACTGTGATCAGTCCGCCGTACCCGTACCCGGACGTGTAGGCGGCGTTATGCACAGCGAACGTGGCGCCGCCCACCAGCGCCCCAACGATGATGTACTGCGGAATCGCGAGTAGCCACCACTTGATGAGCACCAGGCCCCGAGAGAGATGCTCGGGATACGGCACGTCCAAGCTGGCCGGGTAGTCGGTTGCGGCATCGAACGTGAAAGGCGGATAGCGATCCGTGCCGAGCGCGCTGTAGCCGTAGAAGCCCACGCGCCACCACCAACGCAGCACCGCCACATTGAAGTCGAAGATCGGTCGCGGGTAGCGGCCGGTGAACAGAATCGCGACGAAGGCGACCACAGTGAGGACGAAGGCCGCGATGGAGAGGACCGCGAGGACGATGTAGTGGGGGACGAGCAGAACCCATTTCACTGTCCATAGCCAGCGACTCGGTGCCGCATCGAGATGACCCTCGATGCGCAATGGGTATGCCGGCATTGCGGCAGCGACCGGGGGCGGAGCCGGGAGCGCGCCCTGCGGCGCTGGCGGAGGAGTCGGACGTGTCAGCGGTTGACGGGGTGCTCCCGGGCGCAGGAGGGCGATTCCCCCGAACAGCAGAAGGCCCGCGATCAGCAGGGCCACGGCGCCCCCAATCAGCAGACCAAGAGCCAGGGCGAACAGGAAGGGAGCGGTCGCACCGACGGAGACGTCGGCGGCGACGCCTCGCGAGGCATCCGCATTCATCAACACGATCGCCCACTGTCCGTTCGCCACCGTCCAGCTCAACGACTGCGTTCCACTGCCGACGACGCGCGCCTGCCAGAACGTCTGAGAGGTCGGCAGTGCTGCTGGTGCCTGGCCGGCGTGAGCTTGGTACGCAGGGCCGCCCGACTTGACCGCGGACCCGCTGAGCCCGTCGTACGCGACTCCGTTCAGGTAACCGAGCACGTCGGTGCGTGAGGCGATGCCAATGAAGACGTTGCGCCTCGACTCAGGCGCCGTCGCCGTCACCCGCACGGAGCCGAGCGCGTCGGGGGCTACGTGCCAACCGGGCTCGGACACGGCCACGGTCAAGTCGGTCGCTGCGATTGCGTAGGAGGACGATGCCAGCTGAACGGTGGGGGAGGCCAGGTAGCCGGATGCATCGCGTTGGGTGCGATCTGCCCACATCAGGAGTCCGCCGCCGGCGAGGAGTCCGAACGCCACTAGCGCCGAGATGGCCCCCAGGATGACCAAAGCGATGCCACCACGTGTGCCGCGCCGCGCGGGAGGCGTGTGCGGCGCCGATTCAAATTTTTGCGCAGCCATGACGGGCCCCCTCGGTGATGCAGATGTCCAACACCCACGGTGCGCCCGGGTTGGTGCCGGCGACAGAGCCGGACGTCATTGATCGTGCGGCGTCTGGCCACTTCGGGCGATTGCAAGCCGCGTTCGCACCGGCTGCCCGTCGTGCGACAGTGCAAAGGGGGCGCGAAGGCCGTTTGGCACTGGCGATCGGCTCGCCAACGAGCCAGTGTGATATCGATGACATTGACCGTTCAGATCGGGTCCGACGTGGCCGCCGACCCGCGGTTCACCGCATCCTCGCTGTCGGCGTGTGATGAGCCGGTGCGTCGGTATTTCACTCACGCCATTGCCGAGGGCACTGCGCTCAACCCGGGGGTGACGCTGTTGATGAAGGGCCGGATTCGCGTTGGAGTCTGGTTGCCCTTCACCGCGCGTCAGCACTGCGACGGCTCGTCCTTCATGTGGCGGGCGCAGGTCCCTCCCCGTGCTCGACTGCTCACCGTGACCGACCGCTACAGCGCCGGTCGGGCGAGCATGGAAGGCCGGCTGCTCACCGCTCTACGCCTCTTTCACAGCGATGACCAGAACACGATACGCTCGGCCGCGGGTCGAGCCGTTGTCGAGGGGATCATGGCCCCGATCGGTTTGCTGCCCGGTCCAACTCGCATATGGCACTCGGAGAGTGCCAGCCACATTGTTGCGAAGGTGGCCCTGGGGCCGGAACAGGTTGCACTTCATCTGACCATCAACGGCGAAGGCGGAGTGCGCTCCGTGCGCACCGAGCGATGGGGCAACGCAGAACAGAAGGCGTTCGCGTACATCCCGTTCGGTGGCGACGTCTTGTCGGAGCAGCGGTTCGGCGACCTGGTCCTGCCGGCCCGGATCAGCGTGGGATGGTGGTACGGAACAGCGCGATTCCATCCGTTCTTCGAGGCTGAGGTCATCGACGCTCGCCCTCTGGACCAGAGCCCGGGTCGGAAGCATCCGGCTGCAACGACGGCGGACGCGGGCCGGCCGCCTGGACAACCGTGGAAAGGGTCATGAACGCACACAAGGCAGGCTCGGCCGCCAGAGGATGGACGTTGGCGTTGGGAGCCTTCCTCGCTCTGCACGGCCTTGTTCACGTGTTCGGCTTCACAGCAACATGGCACATCGGGGCCCGAACGGTTGTGGCCGACAAACCGAGTTTGGTGTCGGTGGCGTCCGGCAGCGGCGCCGCCCACGCTTTGGGGCTGCTCTGGCTGGTCGTTGGCGCGGCGTTCGTCGGGTCCGCGATCATGGTTGTTCGTCATCGTGCGGCATGGCTGCAGTGGACTGCCGTGGCGGCGCTGTTGTCCCTGGTTCTTTGCGTGCTGTGGTGGAGAGATGCACCGGCCGGCGCCGTCATCGATGCTCTGCTTCTTGCGGTTGTCGCACTCCAGCTCGGGCGTGGCGTAAAGCATCGGGGGCATGCCGCGTCGCCCCTTGTGGCGATCGACAGCGCTGATGTGCGCCGTCAGCCGCGAGCGGATCGCGTCGACGTGTCGCACGCTCTGAGCTGAGCTGCTACCGGGGACGAGATCAGGTGGCCGGGCAGCCTTGCCCCGGCGGCCCCGGGTGTGCTGCTACGACAGGTCGCCCGCTCCGCGGTCGCCGAGGAACGCCTGGAGCGTTGATCGCAGCCAGGTGGCGAACTGGACCGAGGTCCAGCCGCGGTCGTTGCGCAGACTGACCATGGTGCGCGGGCCGGCGAGCACCCACAGAAGGTCGGTCAGCGCCTCGGCGGTCGTGCCCGCGGGGGCCATGCCGTCCGCTGCCAAGCGGTCGGCGAACTCGCCCATGTCGGTCAGTGTGTGCTGCATGGCGAGCCGCTCGAGCGCGGCGATCTCCGGCTCGAGCGCAGCTGCTTCGGCTCCCACCGTGAACAGCGCCGCTGAGCGCTCCATGATGGCCTGTGCCATGCCGACGAAGGCGTCTAGGCGGGCGTCGAGTGTCGCTGAGTCGCGGCCTGACCGAGCCAAATCGCGGTCGCGGAGTGCGATGGGCTGCTGATCGCCCACGACGCTGGTCTCGATGCAGCGGTTGAGCAGCTGCGCCTTGGAGTGGAACCGCACGTAGACAGTGCGCGGCGACACGCTGGCCGCCTCCGCCACGGCGAGCAGGGAAGTGCCGGCATAGCCCCTCGCGGTGAAGAGCTTGGCCGCCGCGATGAGGATCCGGCGCTCCGTGAGGGCAACCTGGTCGCGGCGGATACCGGGTCTTCGCAGGTGCTTGCTTTCGGCTCCCACACGGTGCATTATCCGCGTACTGATTGCAGAGGGACTGCAACGAACTGGCGAGGTGATCATGGCAACGATCCAAGAGGCCCCACAGCTGGCAGGCGTGCACCATCTCAAACTGCCGGTCACCGATCTGGAGCGCTCGATCGCGTGGTACCAGCGTACCCTCGGGTATGAGCGCGCCATCGAGTTCGTCGAGCAGGGCATGCTCATGGGCGTCGCCCTGGACCACCCTGTCGGCGGCCCGCAGTTGGTGCTGCGCCTCGACCCGGAAAGGGCGAGGGCGGCCGCGGGCTTCGACTACTTCTCCATTGGGGTCCATGACAAAGCGACCATCGAGGAGCTGGCGGCGCGGCTCGACTCGCTCGGCGAGCGGCACGCCGGCGTGCACGTCGCCTCGATCGGCTGGATCCTCCCCGACCTGCACGACCCGGATGGGCACGAGGTTCGCTTCTACACCACGGAGCTGCACTCGGCCGCCCCGACCGGCGGCAAGCCGCTGACGATAGAAGACGCGCGAGAGACATCGGAGCGGCGTGAGGCGGAGCTGAGGTCCTGAGCAAAGTCCGCGGCGGTCCACGCCAACAAGAGAAGCGCGGCGATGGGGGTGGACACTGGCCGGAGACCGAACTCGCGACCCTCTTCTCGGGAAAGTACGGCACTCACTGTCTATCTGCGGGAGAGTCGTCAAGGGCCTCGTACGACCGATCTGGGTCGGCGGGTGGGAGCGAGTGGATACCGTCCACCGCCACCACCTTTCGCCGCCCGGAGTGGCCGGTGACGATGCTGACGTCACGCCGCGACACCCCTGCCCAAGCGGCAACCGCGATGGCGACAGCCTCATTCGCAGCACCATCGGCCGGAGGCTGCCGAACCCACAGTTGCAATGTCTGGCCATCCCAGCTGCGACGTGGGCGTGCCGCTCGAGGATGAACGCGAACAGTGACCCGCACGGTCATTCGCTCGCGCACGGATGACCGTGCCGTGCTTTCTCCCTACTGTCCTCCCGACACCTTGAACGATCCCACCAGCGGTGCACTCGAGCTGTCGCCGACATAAGCCTCGATCGTTCCGGACTCGACCACGAACTTGCCGCTGTTGTCAAAGAAGCCGACATTGTTGCCGTTCAGAGTGAACTGGACCGTCTTTGTCTGTCCGGGGGCCAGGGTCACGCGCTGAAAGCCTTCAAGGCGTCGCACCGGCTGGACGATGCTGGCCGCGGGATCGCGGATGTAGAGCTGTACCACCTCATCACCGCTGCGGGCTCCGGTGTTCTGCACACTGACGGATACCGTGACGCTTCGGTGCGCACTCATCGTGGCGCTGCTGATGACGGGGTTGGAGAATTGGAAAGTAGTGTAGCTCAGTCCGAAGCCGAAGGGGTACAACGGAGTGAATGGGCCGTCGTTGTACTTGGATGTGTACTTGTTGTTGGGATCGGGCGGCCGGCCCGTGCTCTCGTGGTTGTAGTACAGCGGGATCTGGCCGACGTTCTGCGGGAATGTGTCCGGCAGCTTGCCCGCGGGGTTGGCCTTGCCGAAGAGGATGTCGGCCACCGCGTTACCGCCTTCGGTGCCGGGGAACCACGCCTCGAGGATGGCCGGCGATTCGGCATCAAGGGCGGGGATGGTCAGCGGGCGCCCGTTCATCAGAACGACCACAAACGGCTTGCCGGTAGTCTTGATTGCGTCAACGAGCTGCTGCTCACGACCGATGAGGTCAATGTTGCTGCGCGACTCCGCCTCACCGCTCATCGCAGCCGGTTCGCCGACCACAACGACCGTCGCGTCGGCACTCCGGGCCGCGGCCGTGGCCGCCGCGAAGCCGGCGCTCGACGCGCAGGTCTGGTCGGCGGTGACGAGGTCCGCCGCCACGCAGCCGGGTGCGTAGGTGACCGTGGTGCCCGGCACGGCGGCCCTGATCCCGGAGACCACCGAGACGGCATCCGCCGCCTGCCCTTGGGCTCCGATTCCGGGAGTGCCGAGGATCTCCTGCTGACTGTTGGCGGCCGGGCCGACCACCGCGATCGACTGCAGGTTGGTCGATAGCGGCAGCGCGTTGCCGGCGTTCTTCAGC
>JALYTM010000009.1 GCA_030854305.1 Candidatus Dormiibacterota bacterium | reverse complement strand
ACCCCACCATCGGTGACACCGCGCTGCTCGCGTTCCCGGCGATCATCATCGGCGGCCTCAACTCCCCTGCCGGCGCGGTCGTCGGCGGTCTCGTCATCGGTTTGGTGTACGAGTTCTTCGACGGATACAGCGGCAGCCTCCCCTGGCTGGGGCACAACTTCTACTCGGTCGCTCCCTACGTGGTGATGATCGTGGTGCTGCTGGTGAAACCGTACGGGCTGTTCGGCCGAGCGCCGGTGGAACGCGTGTGAGCGCGGTCGCCGCGCACCCGAGCACCGCCGCGCCGCGGCGACCGGCGGCCGGCACGGTGCTGGCGGTCGCGGTGCTGATCATCGCCTGCGTCCTGCCGTTCGCGCTCGATGCGTTCTGGCTGAGCACCGCCGTGTTCATCCTGATCGCCGCCATCGGCGCGCTGGGCCTCAACGTCCTGACCGGGTATGCCGGTCAGGTCTCGCTGGGCCATGCGTTCTTCCTCGGCGTCGGTGCATACACCGCCGCCCTGCTCTCCGACCATGGCGTCAACGCGGCCATCTGGATCCCGGCGGCGGGCATGGCGGCCGGCGTGCTGGGGCTGCTGGTGGGGCCGACGGCTCTGCGCCTGCGCGGTCTCTACCTGGCGATCGTGACCATCGGCCTGGTGTTCCTCGGCACCCACCTGTTCGTCAACCTGCCGGCGATCACCGGCGGCCCGCAGGGACGAGCAACCCCGCAACCGGAGTGGGGCCCGGCCGACTTCTCGGGCAGCGGCGTGACCGTGTTCGGGATCAGCTTCGACCGCAACGGCTGTTACTACTTCCTCAGCCTGGCCATCCTCGCCCTGTCGATGTGGTTCGTGCGCAACCTGGCGCGCAGCCGCAGCGGGCGAGCCATGCAGGCGGTCCGCGACCGCGAGGTCGCCGCCTCGCTGATGGGGGTCAACCTGGCCCGCGCCAAGCTCGGTGCATTCGTGGTCTCGTCATTCTTCGCCGGCATCTGCGGGGCGCTCTACAGCGCGTACCTGTTCCACGTCGACCCGTCGCAGTTCGGCCTGCTTCTGTCCATCCAGTTCGTGGCGATCATCATCGTGGGCGGGATCGGGACGGTCTGGGGAGCACTGCTCGGTTCCATCTTCGTGACCGGCCTTCCTGCCGTGCTCAACCAGTACAGCGACTCGCTGCCCCTGCTGCAGCACTCGGCCGGGAGCGGTGGCATCGCGGTGAGCGACGCGACCAACCTCTCCTACGGTGTCCTGATCGTGCTGTTCCTGGTCATCGAGCCCCGTGGTCTGATCGGCCTGGTAGCGCGCATCATCACTCCCCTCGCCCATCGCCGCCGCGTCGCGGAGGCAGCCACCCGTTCAACCCCCATCACGGAGGAGTAGGAACCATGTCCCTGTCGAAGAGATCCGCGCGGTTGGCGGCATGCACCTCACTGGTGCTGACCGTCGCCGCGTGCGGCACCGGGGGTTCGGGAACCAGCAGCGCCGGCGCCGGTTCACTGCAGACCGGACCGGGCATCGATGTCGCCAACAAGACCATCACCGTGGGCATCATCAGCCCGCTGACCGGCATCGCCGCCGCCATCGGCGCCCCGCTCACCAAGGGACAGGAGGCCTACTTCAAGCACGTCAACGACAACGGGGGCATCGACGGCTGGAAGGTCAACTACATCGAGAAGGACGATCAGTACAACCCGCAGCTCCACGTGCAGTTCTTCAACGAGCTGCTGCCGCAGATCGCCCTGCTGGCGCAGTCGCTGGGCAGCCCCACCACCGCCGCCATCGAGCCCCAGGCTGACAGCGCCAAGCTGGTGGTGGGCGCCGCCGCCCAGTCATCGGCATTCGTCAACGACCCCTCGATGGCGGTGATCGGCACGCCGTACGCCGTGGACATGGCCAACGGCATCGACTACGTGGTCAACCAGAAGGGCAACACCACCGCCAAGCTCGCGCTGTTCTACCAGAACGACGACTACGGCGCGGACGGGGTCAAGGGCTACAACGCCGCCAAGACCGCGTACCACTTCAACGACGTGGGCCAGGTGTCCTACAACCTCACCGACGCCGACCTGACCGGCCAGGCTCACACCCTGCAGGCGAGTGGAGCCGACTACGTGTTCGTGACCGCTTTGCCCAGCTTCGCGGCCAAGCTGGTGGGCACGGCCGCGGCGATGGGCTACTTCCCGCACTGGGTGTTCCAGGGACCGGCGTGGTCGGAGTACCTGATGACCTCCGACGGGTCGTCGTCCGGCACCAAGACCGCGGTGTTCCCAGTGCTCAGCGGAGCAGCCGGAGGCAGCACGTGGGTGCTCGGCTACGAGGCCGGGTGGGGGGACACATCGGTCAGCGGGATGTCTCAGTTCCTCGCCGACCAGCAGAAGTACTTCCCGAGCCAGGTACCGGACGGGTACTTCATGTACGGGTACTGCATGGCCCAGATGGAGGTCGAGGTGCTGCGGAAGGCGATCGCCGGCAGCGACCTGTCTCGCCAGGGAATCCTCAACGCCAAGCTCAACCTCGGGACGGTCGACTTCGGCGGCCTGATCCCGTCGCTCACATACTCCCCGCAGCTGGGCCCGGCCGACCGCGAGACCGACATCGCCCAGGTGGACCCGGCGTCCCCCGGGTTCCTGAAGATCATCAAGCCGTACTTCGAGTCCTCGGCGGCCAAGTCGCTGGCGCTCTAGGAAGACCGGGGACGGCACGGACACCCCGTCCGTGCCTCCCCGGCCTGCCCCGGCGGCGGCTCCCGAGCCACCGGGCGTTGCGGTTCGAGGGTACGGTGGTGAACGATGACCATGACCCGTCCCGACAGACCCGCCCTCGACACGACGCCGGCCGCCTCGGTGCCGGGGGAACAGCGTCGCCGGAGCGTCGGTGGCTCGCTGGTCACCCGTGCGGTGGCGCGGTTCGTGGCGGCCGGGCTGCTGGCAGCCTGCCTGATTGGCGTCGGCACCTTCCTGGTGGTCAGCAAGGATGCCGGCGACCAGGCGATCAGCCACGCCACGGAGATCACCCAGGTCGAGGGGCGGGGAATCATCGAGCCCGTGCTCAGCGATGCGCTGCTCAGCGGCGACGCCACCGCCATCAGCACCCTCGACACGCTGGTCAACCACCGCATCCTCACCCCCGACGTGGTGCGCGTGAAGCTGTGGACGGCGTCCGGGAGCATCGTCTACTCCGACGAGCACCTCTTGATCGGCCGCCACTTCGGCCTCGGCGGCGACGAGACCAGCGCCCTGCGCAGCGGTGTCGCCGACGCCAACGTCTCCAACCTCAGTGAGCCCGAAAACCAGTACGAGCGCGGGTTCGGCACGTTGTTGCAGGTGTACTTCCCGGTGCACACCCCCGGCGGAACCCCCCTGCTCTTCGAGACCTACCAGCGCTACACCGCGATCACGCAGTACCAGCAGTCGGTGTGGTCGTCGTTCCTCCCCGTGCTGATCGCCGGCCTGGCGCTGCTGTTCGTGGTCCAGATACCGCTGTCCGTCGGCTTGGCACGCCGGTTGCGCAGCTCCCTCACCCAGCGTGAGGCGTTGCTCGAGCGGGCCATCAACGCGTCCGAACAGGAGCGCCGGCGCATCGCGCGCGACCTCCACGACGGCGTCGTCCAGAAGCTGGCGGGTGTGACCTACTCGCTGAACGCCCTCTCCCGGCGACTCCGCCCGGAGCGGCCCAGCGCCACGCCGTCGCCGGATGTCGACCTGGTCACGCTCGACGACACCGCCGCTGAGATTCGCACCGCCATGCGCGACCTCCGCACCCTGATCGTGGAGATCGCTCCGCCCAACCTGGCCACTGAGGGCATTGACAACGCCCTGCGCGATCTCCTTGAGCCGCTGGCAGCGCGTGGTGTGCGCACGCAGCTCGACTCGCCCCATGACTCCGGCCTCTCCGGGCCGATGACCACCCTGATCTTTCGGGTCGCCCAGGAGGCTCTGCGCAACAGCGCCAACCACGCCGAACCCGAGCATGTGCAGGTCCGCCTGCGCCGCACTGGTGACAGCGTCACGCTCGAGGTCGAGGACGACGGCAGCGGCTTCACCGACACCGACCTCGAACGCCGGCGCCGCGACGGCCACGTCGGCCTCAGCCTGCTGCGGGACCTCGTGGTGGACGCCGGGGGCAGTCTTCGCGTCGTCTCCACCCCTGGCAGCGGAACACTCGTCGCTGTGGAGGTTCCGTGCTCGTGACCGAACCGATCCGCCTCCTGATCGTCGACGACCACCCGGTGGTGCGCAGAGGCCTGTCCGAGCTGTTCGACGGGGAACCGGACATCGTGGTGGTCGCCGCCGTGGCCGACGGCCAGGCGGCGGTCATCGCCACCATGAACCACCACCCCGACGTGGTGCTCATGGACATCTCGATGCCCGGGATGGACGGGATCACGGCGTTGAAACGGGTCCTGGCGGAGCGTCCGGAGACCCGCGTGGTCATGCTCACGTCGTTCTCCGACAACGAGCGGATCATGGACGCGCTCGACAGCGGCGCCGTCGGGTACCTGCTCAAGGAGGCCGACGGCGACGAGCTGCTCCGGGCTGTCCGCGCCGCGGCCGCGGGTGACTCGCCGCTGTCGGCGAAGGCCGCTCGCGCGGTGATCAGCGCGCGCCACGAGCGTCGGCCGGTGGACGACCTCACCGCCCGCGAGCTGGAGGTGCTGCGCCTGGTGGGCCGGGGACTCGCCAACAAACAGGTGGCCTGGCGCCTCGGGATCAGCGAGAAGACGGTCAAGGCACACCTGACCAGCATCTTTCAGCGCATCGCGGTGGCCGACCGCACCCAGGCCGCCCTGTGGGCGCAGCGTCACGGACTGCTGTGACACCTGACGCGGGCAGCCGGTCCGGGTGGGTCCAACGACCCTCCCGCGGGTGACCATCACCACGATCTGGTGACGTAGCGCCCTGCCCATCGGGGCACAGAGACCGGAGACTCAGAGCAGGACAGACGCGGCGCGCTTGGCCCGACACACACCGGGGGCACCGCCATCCACCGCCTCCTCTCCTCAGGGAGGGCTCGGCTTCGGCCGGGTCCTCCTTTGCGGTTTCAGCGACCGGACGGCCTAGGGCCAGCTGCTGCCGCCGCTGTCGGCGGGACTGCGGCGCCGGGCCATGAACGCGGCCACCTCGGCGCGACGGGCAAGTCCCAGCTTCATGAGGATGTTGGACACGTAGTTCTTCACGGTCTTCTCGGCGAGGTGCACGCGTTCACCGATCTGTCGGTTGGTCAGGCCCTCGGCAACCAGATTGAGGACCTTGCGCTCCTGCGTGGTCAGGTCGGATCCGACCTCGCCTGCGCTCGGGGTCAGGTCGCCCCGGAGCCGGGCGAGGACGCGGGTGGTCACCGCGGGGTCGAGGAGTGACTGACCGCGCGCGACCTGGTGGATGCCGTCGACCAGCTCGTTGCCACGCACGTTCTTGAGGACGTACCCCGACGCGCCGGCCATGATCGCGGTGAACAGCGCCTCGTCATCGGCGAAAGACGTCAGCATCACCACGCGGGTCTCCTCGCGCGCCGCGCGGATGTCGCGGCAGGCCTCGATGCCGGAGCGACCGGGCATGCGGACGTCCATGACGACGACGTCGGGTGCCAGCGTGGCCGCCAATGTCACCGCCTCGTCCGCTGACGATGCCTCACCCACGACCGCGAGGGTGAGATCGGTGTCGAGCAGGGCGCGGAGGCCGCGACGCACCAGCTCGTGGTCGTCGCAGAGCAGCACCCTGATCCTAGTTGTGGGCATGTTTTGCACTGTAAGGCCACCAAACCGGGACGCGCATGTGCCGAAAGACCCTTAACGTGAGGCCATCCGCCCGTTGCCGTCACGCGGCAGGGCGGCGACGCTGCACTGTCATGCTCATCCAGGACTTCGTCCAGGTTCGCGCGCCCTTCGACGCCGTTTGTGAGCAGCTTCGCGAGACTCCGCCGAACTGGCTCGCCGAAGGGGCCAGCGCGGCCTACGCGGAGGGTGAGCAGTTGGTGATGAGGCTCACCACCGGCAGCGGCGACATCACCGTCGGCAAACGCGTCCAGCTCGATCTCGGGACCGCCTACCCGCGTGGTGAGGGCATCGTGGTACCGATGAGCTGGTGGGCGACCGGTGCGCAGCGGCTGTTCCCAACCCTGGACGCCGACCTCGAGGTGATGCCGCTGGGCTCCGACCAGGTGATGGTGACGCTGATGGGCCGCTACGAGCCGCCGCTCGGGCCGGTGGGACGGAGCCTCGACCGGTTGGTCATGCACCGCGTCGCGGAGATATGCATCCGCGGGTTCCTGCGCCGGGCGGCTGCGTCCCTGGAACGGCGGACCGCCGCCGCGTAGACAGGCCGCGAGCGTTCGCCGAGCCGCTCAGTGGGCGCGGATCCGGCGGCCCGAGACGTGCTCGTACTGAATGCGGATCCAGTGCGACGAGGGCTGGACCGCCCAGGACCGGAGCGGACCACGATGGAGCCACTCCAGCTCCCCGGGGTCGGTCACCTCTGACGCCGTGCCCTCGACGATCACGCTCCAGCCGCTGTGGTCGAATGGGCGGCTGTCGTCCACTTCAAAGCAGACGGACGCGCCCGAGCGCAGCGCGCTCAGCTTGGTGCCCTCTGCAGTGCAGAACACCAGCGACTCCGCGTCGGCGAGGTAGTTGACCGGCATCATCATCGGACGACCGTCGACGATGAACGCAACCCGCCCGACGAACCCGTGCCGCTGAAGGAGTTCGAGGGCTTCGTCCGACGCCATCGTCTCGACCGTCCCCTGACCGTCGGCCATGCTGCTACCCCTCGTCAGTCGCGATCGAGAGGCGCGAGCATGAGCGCGTTGCCCCGATGCGTGCCATGGATCGCCACTACGTCCGCCGCGAAGCCTCCTCGGCGTAGAAGCGGCGCCAGATCAGGCGGTGAATCGGAATCCACCGCGGGATGTCGCGCAGCCCGGGGATGAACGGCACCAGCAGCAGGGCGACGCTGAGCACGCCCATGGTGAGCACCACCAGGAGGTCGGCGTTCGCCGCTGTGTTGTAGGGCGGAATCTGGTACCACATGGAGAAGAGCCACAGCCACGCCTGGCCCGGGTACCGACCCGTTTCGTTCATCGCGCCCCACTGGTTGCCGAGCAGCTGCTGGTCCTGCGCGAGCCCGGCCAGGTGGCCGCCATCGCCCATGAACAGCAGTGGCGCCGTGTAGTCGGTCTGGTAGAAGTCGCCGCCTCCCGACACCAGGAGGCCGTCGAGGCCGCCACTGTCGGCGACCACCAGGAGGCTGTTCATCATCGGCTGCACCGGGCCGTAGTCACCCTGGGCAAGGGAGACACCGCTGTTGCTGACGGTGGCGTTGCCGATGGCCGCCGAGTACGCGGTCAGCCATTTTCCCTGCTGGTCGGAGCTGGCGGAGTCGAACGTCGACAGCGTGCTGGTCAGGGTTGGATCAAGCGCGGCCGCCTTGTGCAGGGGGTCGAGGATGAACTGGTTGACGGGGTCGACGTTCTGGTGCACGCCGGCCCACACCTCCGGCTGGAACGGGCCCAGTGCCTGGGTGGAGCCCGACCCCACGTTGTACGGCGGACCGTACGACGCGCTGACGCTGGCGCCGGCAAGCTCATCGGAGGCGGTGGTCAGAAAGTCGACCGGGTCGGCCTGCGACCAGCGCTGGATGGTGTCCGGTTTCACATCGGGCGACGACAGCGCTGCCCCGAGGACGACGACCAGGACCCCGGTGATGGCGAGCGCCACGGTCAGCTCCTTGAGGAGGTCGTAGCGAACGGTCCGGAAGCTGCTCGGGTCGGGACCGCGGGTGCGGCGACGGATCTTCATGAGCGGGGCGCTCCGACGGTCCCGGCGTCATCGGGTTGCCGTGCACCCAGCGGCGCCACCACCCCGTGCATGCGCACCTGCACGACATGGACCACCACCAGGAGGGTGATTGCGATCGGCAGCAGCATCACGTGCAGCCCGTACATCTGGCCGAAGTTCAGTGGGTTGAAGAAGGCGCCGGCTCCGGTGGAGTTGATCGCGTCCTTGGCGTTCACCGCGATCCACTGCGCGTCGAGGTTCTGCTGCGAGATGTAACCGGTGAAGGCGGTGACCACGCTGACCAGGAAGACGACCACGCCCACCATCCAGGTGGGTGCCCTGCCGTCCCGCCAGCCCGCGGCCCAGTACTGCCCCCAAAGGTGCAGCACCATGAACATGAAGAAGAGCTGGACCGCCCAGAAGTGCAGGCTGTTGACGAACCGCCCGGCGCTCGAGACGTGCCACCACTGCGGGCCGAAGAAGGCGAGGACGACGCCGCTGAGCACCACCCAGACCAGCGCGGCGATGGTCACCACCCCGAAGACGTAGACCCACGAGCCGATGTAGTACGGCTGACGGGTGGGCAGCAGTTTGCCGAGCGGCAGACGGCGTTCGAGCCAGCGACCCGCCGCCCCTGTCCAGCCTCCCCCGGCCGCGGCAGCTCCCTGGGGCGGCGTGGGGTCGGCAGCCCCCCCGGTGGGACGGTCGTGGCTGATCATCGAGGGTGCCCGCCCTTGTCGTCGGTGTCAGCATGCGCAGGGAATGGCAGCAACAGTGCGAGCGCGAAGATCAGCAACATCACCCCGATCACGACCAGGTTGGCCAGTGAGATCTGGATGAATCCCCAGTGAATGTACGGTGCTGGCGCATCCATCGCGTTCTCCTGATTGGCCGTGATCTCTGGTGTCAGCGGTGTGAGTGTAGGCGCAATCGCAGCGCCGCGCATTGGCAAACAGGGCCAAACCTCCCGCCGCCGGGGACAATTCGCTGTGTCAATCGCCGTGCAATCGCGCCACTGCAGTCGAACCAGTCACTCAGACTGCCTTGTCGCCCTCGGTGACAGCCGCGGGTGCGGTGGCCGGCGCCGCTGTAGCCAGGCGGCGCGGCACTCGCCATTCCGCGAGGCTGCCCCGAGCAGTCCGCACCAGGGCGAAGGTGCCTCCGTAGGCGGCGGCACGCACGCGGAGGTTGTCGATCCCATGACCCGCCGCGCGAACAGTCCCGGGGCCGCTGCCATCATCCTCCACGCGCAGGATCACGTCCGACCCCACCAGCAGGTAGATGTCAACAGCGCCGGCGCCGGCGTGGTGGGCGACGTTGCTGAGCAGCTCGCGCAGCACCGCGAGCACATCGGCGCCGAGTGCGTCGTCGATGGCCGCGTCGATCGGGCCGTCAAGGTGAACGCGGGGCTCGAAGCCGAGCGCCGTCGTCATCCCCGCCGCCAGCCCGAGGACGAGCACGCGAAGGCTGTCCTGGCCGCGTTCATGCGCCTGGAGCGCGAAGATCACCCCCCGGATTTCGCGAATGGTGGTGTCGAGGTCGTCGACAGCCTGTTGGATGCGGTCCCCCACCTCCGGCATGGTGGTGAGGTGGGTCACCGCCTGGAGCCCGAGCCCGGTGGCGAAGAGCCGCTGGATCACCGTGTCGTGGAGATCGCGCGCGATACGTTCGCGGTCCTCCAGCACCGCGAGCGCGCTCACCTGCTCCTGCAGCCTGGTGTTCTCGATGGCCACGCCGGCCGCACTCGCGAGCGCGATCGTCATCTCCTCGTCGGCGGCGGTGAAGTCTCCGCCGCCGCGTTTCTCGGTCAGGTACAGGTTGCCGAACACGCGGTTCTGGGCACGGACCGGGACACCGAGAAAGGAGCGCATCGGGGGATGCCCCTCCGGGAAGCCGCGGCTCCGAGGGTCGCTCGCGATGTCGGTCAGGCGGAGGGGACGGGCGTCCCGGATCAGCACGCCGAGGATGCCCTCACCGGACGGGTAGTGGCCGATCCGCCGGATGGTTTCCTCGTCGGCGCCCTCAGTGATGAACTCGATCAGCCGGATCTGCTCGACATTGGTCCCCGGACCGAGCACACCGAGAGCGGCATACCGGGCGTCGACCAGCTCGCACGCGCTCACCACGATTCGGCGCAGGACAGACGGCAGGCTGGGGTCGGACGACATCGCCCCCACCGCCTCCAGAAGACGACGAACCTGGGAACTCCGAGGCATCGCCCCCCAGTGTACCGGCGCCCTGTCGCCGCGCACGCCGGCTGCGGTTCAGGCGCGGAACAGCCCCAGGCTCACGGCGCCGGCACGAAGCTCGTCGCGGAAGCGTGGGTCGGCGACACCGATCAGTGCGTGCGCTCGCTGGGCCAGGTCCATCCCGTGGAGGTCGACCCGGCCGTACTCGGTCACCACCCAGTGCACATGGGCCCTGGTCGTGGTCACCCCTGCCCCGCGTGCGAGGGTGGGGACGATGCGCGACGATGTGCCGCCTTGGGCGGTGGAGAGCAGGGCGATAACCGGGCGCCCGCCGGCGGAAAGGGCTGCGCCACGCAGGAAGTCCATCTGGCCACCGACCCCGCTGTACATGCGCGAGCCGATCGACTCGGCGCACACCTGCCCGGTGAGGTCGACCTGCAGGGCCGAGTTGATCGCCACCATGTTGTTGTGCCGGAGGATGACCCGGGTGTCGTTGGTGTACTCCACCGATCGCATCTCGAGCATCGGGTTGTCGTCGGCGAACTGGTAGAGCCGGCGGCCGCCGTTGAGGAAGGCCACCACCAGCTTGCCCTGGTTGATGGTCTTTCGACTCCCTGTGATCACCCCGGCCTCGACCAAGTCCACCACGCCGTCCGACACCACCTCGCTGTGGATGCCGAGGTCGTGACGATCGTACACCATCGACACCACCGCGTTGGGGATACCCCCGATCCCGAGCTGCAGGGTGTCGCCGTCGCCGATCAGCTCGGCGACGTTGCGGCCCACCGCCAGGTGCTCGGCGGTGACCACCTTCGGCGTCGCCTCGGGGAGCGCCTCGTCGACCTCCACCACCGCGTCGAGGGAGTCGATGTGGATGAACGAGTCGCCATGGGTTCGCGGCATCCGCGGGTTGACCTGGGCAACCCGGACGCGAGCGGCGCGGGCCGCCGCCAGGACGCAGTCGACCGACGTGCCGAGAGAGCAGAAGCCGTGCGCGTCAGGCGGTGAGACGTGCAGCAGCGCCACGTCGACCGGCAGGCGGCCGCTCGCGAAGAGCCGAGGCACGTCCGACAAGAAGGCGGGAACGTAGGTCGCCATGCCCGTGGCCACCGCCTCACGCGTGCTCGAGTCGACGAAGAGCGCGCGGTGACGAATGCTGGGCGCGGCGCTTGCGGACGCCATGGCCACCGGGCCGTTGAGGTGCAGGTGCACCAGCTCGACATCCTCGACCTCCCCATGGCGTGCCAGCAGCGCTTGCAGCAGCACCCCCGGCACAGCACTGCCGCCGTGGACGAACACGCGGTCTCCGCTGGCGATCAGCCGCACCGCATCCGCCGCCGACATCCTCGGCACGGACCGTCGCATGGGGTCCGCCACAGCGGCCGTGCGTGGCACGGCTACTGGTCGAGCCAGTGCATCGGACAGGCTACACCCGCGGCGTCCGCCGGGATCGAGAACGGGAGGCCGTCGGCGCCGCTGCCGTGCAGCGGGATCACCCGCGCGCCGGCGCAGGGAACCAGGTCCGACCCGGAAGCGCGCGGGCAGGTGCCGTCGGCCTCCGGTCCCGGACAGATGTTGACCATGTGTCCGTCGCCGGATCTGGCGATCGCGAAGAGACGATCGGTGGGGCGCTGTCGGTCGGTCATGCGAGTGTCTCCATCACGTGTCCCTCCGCGCATCGTGCGCGACCGGGGCCTCGGGTTGCCAGCGCCGCCCGGCCCTAGCGTTCGGGACCTACGGCCCTCTCCGGCCACCTTCGGTCCCAGCCGGCCGAACCGCCGCTGAGGTCGAACGGCCCGCGGTTTGGCGGCTTTGGTCTCTGTCTGGCCACGGAGGGCTCGGTCACGCTGCAGATGAGGGTCGGCACCCTGCCGGCACACCGTCAACGAGGAGACAGCCTGATGAACCACCAGCAACGGCCCGCAGTCGCCGAGCTCGCCCTGATCGCGGGTGGCTTCGCTGTCGCGACCATCGCGACCGTCACCTACAGCGCCCTCCTATGGAGCACGCGCGGTGCGCTGCGCCTGGTCGGACTCGACCGCGCCCAGCCCGCGACCTGACGCCGTGGGTTGACACCGCACCGGGCGCCACGGACGCCCGGCCGCGGTGACACGGTCGGCGACCACGTCAGCCGGCAGCCAGCATCGCTGTCGGCGGTGTGATCGCCATCACCAGGTGGACAACCGATCCATCGCGTTCGGTGGTCAGGACGGTGACCGCGCCCGGTGAGTGGCGGAACACGTAGAGCATCGCCGTGTTGGTGGCGAACGTGTCGGCCACGAAGCGCCGGATCCCGTCACCCCAGCCGAGCCGGGCGAGCAGCGTGAGCAACTCGGTGCCGATGCCGTTGTGCTGGTACCCGTCGGCGACAACGAACGCGACCTCGGCGGCGTCACCCTCGCCGAGCCGGATGGAGCGGCCGACACCGACGATTCGCTCGCCCGCGGTGGCGACCAGCGCCGTCTCCGAACCCGGTGTCAGTGTGGTCAGGCGGAGCGCTTCGCTGACGCTCAGCACGGGATGCGATCCGAAGTAGCGGTTGCGCACCGTGTCGTCAGAAAGTCGGTGGTGAAATGCCCGCAACCCCAGTTGGTCGCTGGGGTGGATCGACCGCACCACGATGGTCGGCCCGGCGACGGCCTCGACCTCGCTCTTCATCGGCTTCGGTGTGACCTCGCCGGATCCAGCCGATCACGTGACTGTTGACACGGGACAACGGCCATCGTCCCTCCGCCGGTTCGGGTCGGGGGCACCATCGCCGCCGTCGTCATGCCGCCCATCCTATGTGCCCCATTGTGACCGCGCAGGGGTCATTGGTCCCGACCTGCCGACCGGAACCCGACGGTCCGTGCCGCACTGGGATGACGGCAGTCGCGTCTATCGGCCGGTGCGGAACAGGGAGGACGGCCACCAGTTCCATCGACCCAGGACGGCGACGAATGACGGCACCAAAATGGTGCGGACCAGGAAGGTGTCCATGAGCACGCCGGCGGCGATGCCGTACCCGATCTGCTGAACCTGGTTCCCGCCCGAGCCACTGCCACCCGCGATCGCGAGCACCGCGAAGGTGCCGCCCAGGATCACACCGGCGGTCGTCACCGTCGTGCCCGTCACCGCCACCGCGTGACGGATTGCGTCGAGGAGGGGCAGCCGTTGCGCCTCCTCGCGAATCCGGGTCATCACCAGGATGTTGTAGTCCGACCCCAGCGCCATCAGGAACACGAACATGAGGAACGGCAGCACGAAGTTGATGCCGCTCTGGCCGCCGAGGTGGACGAACAGGATGGCGGTGACACCGATGGCGGCGAGGTACGACAGCACAACCGAGGTCACCAGGTACAGCGGCGCCACCAGGCTGCGAAGGACGATCGCGAGCAGGAGAGCGATGAGGATGGCGACGATCGGCAGGATGTGCGTGAGGTCACTGGCGGAGACGGCGTTGACGTCATAAGCGAACGCCAGGATCCCGAAGATGCCGGAGTCGGTTGCGTGCACCTCCCCTGCGACGCGGGTCACGGCGGCGCGGACGCCGGGGATCGCGGCGATCGCCTTGGGGTCCGATGTCGAGCTGTTCTTGAGCAGGGTCTGCAGCTGCACGGTGCGGCCGTCCGCGCTGATGAACCGGGCCAGCTCACGGAGCAGTGCCGGAGGCTGCGACGACGCGGCCCGCGTCGCGAGTGCCTGTTGCAGCGACGCGATGCCCCCCGCCACCTGCACCACCTCCACCGGCCCCGACAGGGTGGCGAACTGGCCGGTTGCGCGCACATCGGACTCCAGTGTCGCCAGGTCGGCCGGGTGGCTGAACACGGACGTCGGGAACGTGAACAGCACTTCAGTTGTGTTGACTCCTCCGCCACCGTAGTGCGCCGTGAGCGTCGTCGCGCCGGCAGCGGAGTCGGTCCCCGTCGGGCTGGACTGATCGGCGAAACCCGCGGCCGGCGCGCCCGCCTGCCCCGCCGCCAGCCCCGCGAAGAACAGCAGACCCACCGCGGCGACCAGGCGTGGACGGCGCACCACGCCGCCGGCGATGCGGCTGTACAACGTGCGCCGGGCCTCCGGGTGCGGGTGCGTGCGCGACGGCCAGAACACGGCGCGGCCGAAGATTGCCAGGACCGCGGGCAGGAAGGTGAGGCCGGCCAGCAGCATCAGGCCGATGCCGATCGCCAGGGCCGGCCCGAGCCCGGAATACAAGCCGAATTTCGCGGCCAGCAGGCAAAGCATGGCCGCGATCACGGTCAGGGCCGAGAAACTGATCGTCTCTCCGACCCGGCTGACGGCACCGATCACGGCGTCGCGCGGCTCGACGCCGTGAGCGATGCTCTCGCGCACGCGGAAGATGAGAAACAGCCCGTAAT
>JALYTM010000008.1 GCA_030854305.1 Candidatus Dormiibacterota bacterium | reverse complement strand
CTGCCGCTAGCCCGTACTCGGAGTCGTTGGCCTGCCGCGCGAGGTCGTCCACGTCACTGAACGGCAGCGCGGTGATTACCGGGCCGAAGATCTCCTCGCGGACCACGATGTCATCGGGCTTGGCGTCAACGAGGATGGTGGGCTCCACGAAGTACCCGGGACCGTCGATCGCGTGACCACCGGCGAGTGCGCGGTTGCCGGCCTGCTGACCCTTGGCCAGATAGCCGGTGACCCGCTCGAACTGCTCCTTGGAGACCAGCGGTCCCATCTCGGTGTCGGGGTTCATCCCCGGTCCCACCTTGACCTTCCTGGCGGCCTGGGCGACGCCCTCGACGACTTCGTCGAAACGCTCCTGCTGCACGTACAGCCGTGTGCCGGCGCTGCACACCTCGCCCTGGTTGAAGAAGATTCCCATCGCCGCCCCGGCGATGGCGGCGCTGATGTCGGCGTCGGAGAAGATGATGTTCGGTGACTTGCCGCCGAGCTCCAGCGACACCTTCTTGAGGTTGCCCGCGGCCGCCCTGACGATCAGCCGGCCGACCTCGGTGGAGCCGGTGAAGGCGATCTTGTCCACGCCGGGATGCTCGGCGAGTGCGGCGCCCGCGGTCTCACCGAAACCGGTCACGATGTTGACCACTCCCTTGGGGAGGCCCGCATCGAGCATCAGTTCGCCGAGGCGCAGCGCCGACAGCGGTGTCTGCTCGGCGGGCTTCAGCACCACTGTGCACCCGGTGGCCAGCGCCGGACCGAGCTTCCACGCGGCCATCAGCAGCGGGAAGTTCCAGGGGATGATCTGCCCCACCACGCCGATCGGCTCGCGCAGCGAGTAGGCGTGGAACTCCGCACCCGGCATGTAGGGGATGGAGGGATTGATGGTGCCACCCTTGAGTTTCGTCGCCCAGCCGGCCATGTACCAGAACAGGTCGGCGGCCAAGGGGGTGTCGGCGCCACGCGCAATGCTCAGCGGCTTTCCGTTGTCGAGGCAGTCGAGCTCAGCCAGCTCGTCCGCGTTCTCCATGATGAGGTCGCCGATGCGGTGGATGATGCGCCCGCGCTCGGACGGAGTCATGTGGCGCCACGGGCCGTCCTCGAAGGCTCGACGCGCCGCCCGCACGGCGCGGTCGATGTCCTGCGCGTCACCCTCGGCCACGCTGACCAGAACTTCGCCGGTGGCGGGGTTGAGGGTGTCGAATGTCTTGCCGCTGGCGGCTGGCTCGAACTCGCCGTCGATGAGCAACTTCCGGGTCGTGGGTGTGAAGAATCGCGTGTTTGCGACAACAGAGGCAGCAACTGCCATGTGTTCCTCCTCCAGGACAGCGCGGTTGGCGGGGGCCAAAACGGGTGCTGGGGAGACACCGGCCGCCAGCCTGCGTGGCTGGTGTCGGCGCCACGACGGCGCTCGCTTCGGTCCTCGAAGCGTGTCGCTACCCTAGCACTTGCCCGCGGCCGACTTCCACGTCGCGCTGCGCGGCACCACGCCATCACGCCCAGTGGCAACAGAGCATCAACTGGGTGGCATGGTGTCTCCGCGGCGTTCGACGCCGGCCGGCCTGGTCACGACCCGAAAACCGGCCGGCTCACTCCGATGGGGTTGGGGTAGACCAGGCCACCGTCTCCCTCCAGCCGGGCTGCCAGGTTCGCCAGAAGCGTGAGCAGCCGCTCACGACGCGCGGCCGGCAGGCGGTCCCACGGATCCGAGGCAAGACCGTCGGTGGCGTTCTCCACCGTGGTCCGCAGGGCGATGCCACCCGCTGACAGCGCGCCGGACTCGTCGAGCAGGCCACGTTCCCGCAGGCGCGCTTCGGCGGCACTCCACTCCTCGTCGGTCCATCCCCGGAAACTGCGGAGCGAGGCGGCATCGACACCGCCGCCGGCCGCCACCTGCACCACCAGCGCCTCCAACCCGCTCAGGCCGTGGACGGTCAGCGCGGCGACGTGCCCGTCGAAGCGGTGCTCCCGGAGCAACGTGCACGCGTGCCACAGCGCCAGGTGCGGCTGGCCGGGCACATCAAGACCGACGTGGCCGGCGTACAGCGGGCGTCCGTCGATGCTGAGGTGCGACGCCGCCTCGAGCGCCAGCTCGGCACACTCGGCGACGGCGGTGGAATCCACCTGGTCGGCCCACAGGCGTCGCATCGCCCCATCGACCGCATCCAACCGGGCTGCGAGCACCTTGTCGCGGCCGGCGTACTCCCAGGCATCGGGAATGGCGCGGTGCACCATGCTGGGGGCGAAGTTGTGGAACACGGCGGTCACCACCTCGGCGGTGACCGCACCCATCGGGGCGGAGCGGGACGCGAAGTAGCCCATCCAGCCGCCCCGTAGCCCGATCGCCGCGTAGCGCTCCCGGGCCTCGGATGCGAAGTAAACGATCGCGTGCACGGGTTCGAAATGCGTCCAGGCGCGTCGGGCGAGAGTCATGTTGGTCATGGCCCGGAATCATGCGCCCCGAGCACGGCCGTGCAGAATGGTGAGTCGGACGCAGGGCGCGGAGGTGAGACATGCTGTTCGGCAAGGAGCACGTGGACCGGTACATAGCCACCAACGGCGAGGAGGGTCACGACTGGCGTGAGGGCGCACCGGTGCTCATCCTCGCCACTACAGGCAGGCGATCCGGGGAGCAGCGCAGCACACCGTTGATCTACGGGCAGAACGGTGCCGACTACCTGGTCGTCGCATCCAAGGGCGGCGCGCCGAAACCACCGGACTGGTACCTGAACCTGGAGGAGCACCCCGCGGTGACCGTGCAGGTGAAGGCCGACCGCTTCACCGCCCGAGCACGGACGGCGACACCTGAGGAGAAGGACGAACTCTGGGAGATCATGACCGACATCTGGCCCCACTACGACCAGTACCAGGCCAGGACGGACCGCGAGATCCCGGTCGTCGTGCTGGAGCGCCAGTGAGCGCCGCCGCGCACAAGGCTGTGCTCGACTTCATCCGCCACAACGGACGCGCGGTGCTGGCGACGCGCCGCCGGGACGGGAGCGCCCAGCTGTCACCCGTGGTCGCGGCCGTGGACAGCGAGTCGCGCGTGGTCATCAGCACCCGCGAGGCGGCGGTCAAGACGGCCAACCTTCGTCGTCATCCCCACGCAACGCTGTGCGTCCTCACCGACAACTTCTTCGGCGAATGGCACACCGTCGACGGAACCGTGGAGATCGTCAGTCTTCCTGACGCCCTGGAGCCTCTGGTGGAGTACTACCGCGCGTGCGTCGGCGAGCACCCGGACTGGGACGAGTATCGACAGGCGATGACCCGTGAACGCCGCGTGCTGCTGCGCGTCACCGTCGAGCGGAGCGGACCGACGCAGAGCGGGTAGCGACCCCGCTCGCGTTTGCAAGGCCTGACCCGACGGAATTCGCCCTGACGGCGCATCCGGAGGAACCGGCCGCGGGCGCGCAGTGCGCTCGCGGCCGGCGTCGGGAAGGGGGGTCAGGGTGAGGCGGTCAGCTGGACCTGCCACAGAACTGCCGGGCCGCTGCTCAGCGACTCAGACGCCTGGATCTTGGCCTCGCCGGTGGCCAGCACGACGAACCGGGCGAAGACGTCCCCGTTGGGCATCGCCGACCCGCGCTCGAAGCGAACGACTTGGCCATTGCTGCTCGAGGGCATCGTCCAGCCCACACCGGACAAGTCGACCACCACGGTCGTGCCCGCCCGCACCGGGAAGTCGCCGCGGCTGGACCGGGTGAGCGTGAGAACCCCGCCCACCGGGCCCGGCTGGACGCCCGGGCTCGGGAGCGGGGTGAAGGGGGGCGAGGGGAGGTGGCGCGAGCCGGCGGGCGACGCATGGCCCGCCACGCCTGTGGGGGCACTTGTCGCCGGCTGTGTAGCCGCAAGGCCGGTTGCAGACGCACCGCTCTGGCCGGCCACCAGCCGCCCGGCCTGCGCGCCCGCACTGCCGGACGGCGGCGTCCCGGAGGAGCCGAGCCCGGGGTGCCCGGCGAAGATGAACGCAGTCGCGCTCGCAGCGAGAGCCAGCACGGCGGTTGTGCCGATCGCCGCACTGCTCGGACGGCCCGTGCGTCCGACCAGAACACGGCGCACACGACGGCGGTGGGCGAGCCGCTGACGCGCCACCGACGGGTCCGGCCACACTTTGCGGCCCACCTCCTCCGCCTTGCGCTCCAGGTCACTCATTTCCGTCCTCCTGTCCGAGGCGGCGGCGCAGCCGCGTCCGTCCGCGCTTCAGATGGGTGCGCACCGTCTCCAAGCGGGAGCCCGTGACGCGCGCCACCTCCTCGACAGGCAGCCCGTGGACGTGGTGAAGGATGACCGCCATGCGCTGCCGCGGGCTCAGCTCCTCCAGGCCCCACTGGGCCCACAGCCGGGTGACGCTGTCGAGTGCGTCGGCGGCCACTGAGGCGTCGAGCTCGGTCTCGCGGCGCCCACGGCGCCAGTTCGACACCGCGATCCGCGTGGCCACCCGGGCGACCCAGAGATCGGGGCGATCCAGGCGCGACACCCTGCCCCAGCGCGCGTGGGCGCGCAGAAACGCCTCCTGGGTGGCGTCCTCGGCGGCGGCGATGTCGCCGGTGGTGAGGGCGACGATCCCCACCACGCGTTGGCAGGTGTCCGCGAAGAAGCCGTCGAAAGACACGGCCTCCCGCTGCCGCCCTCGAGGGGCGGAGACGGCACGGTTGATCTCCACGCGAGTCATCCCCACAACCTTGACACGCTCGGCGACCGCCGTTCGGGGGACAGGGCACCTCGCGGTCATCACGGACTCGTCACGCGGACGTGGGACGAGTGGTACCGGCGGATGTCTTCGGGGTGGCTTCGACCGCGCATGGTTGGAGGCGTGTTCCAGGAGCCGGCGCCTTCGCGATGAGGAGGGACCTCCACCAACGCGCTCCCCAGCCCGCGGCCGGTGCGCCCGGACGGCCGACCACGGAGACCGAACACGACTTCCGGGCGCTGTTCGACGCCAGTCCGCAGCCGATGTTCGTCCTCGACCTCCGCACCTTCCGCTACCGGGCGGTCAACGACGCGGCGCTGGTCATGTACGGGTACACACGCCAGGAGTTCCTCGAGCTCGAGCAGACGGATCTCCGTGTCGAGGGCAGGGTCGACCAGCTGGAGGACGATCGCCACGCCCTGACCACCGGCACCAAGAAGCATTTCCACGACACCCAGCACCGCACCAAGGATGGCCGCATCCTCGACGTGGAGATCGATGTCGGCGACGTGCGGTTCGCGGGGGGACCCGCAGTGGTGGTGGTGGTCAGCGACGTGACCCAGCGCGTGAGTCTCCAGGACGAGCTCGAGTACCAGGCGTTCCACGACGCCCTCACCGGGCTCCCCAACCGGGCGCTGTTCACCGACCGCCTCGACCACGCCCTGGCGCGCGGCCACCGGGATGGACAGTCGCTGGCCGTGCTCTTCCTCGACCTCGACAACTTCAAGACAATCAACGACGGGCTGGGGCACTCCGCCGGCGACGAGTTGTTGTGCCTGGTGGCCCGCCGGTTGCACGAGCAGCTGCGCTCGGAGGACACCGCCGCGCGGTTCGGCGGCGACGAGTTCGCCGTGCTGATCGAAAACGCCTCCGACGCGGGCCAGGTGGCCCGCGTCTGCGAGCGGATCGCCGCCGCCCTCAGCGTTGAATGCCACATCGCGGGGACAAAAGTGTCGGTCCAGGCGAGCATCGGGGTCACCTACGGCAGCGACGGGTTGACCAGCCACGAGCTGCTGCGCAACGCCGACGTGGCCATGTACAGGGCCAAGGAGAACGGCAAAGGCTGCTTCCAGGTGTTCGAGCCTTCCATGCACGAGCGCGTGGCGCAGAGGCTGCAGATGGAGTCGGACCTGCGTCGCGGGCTCGAGGAAGGCGGCATGAGGCTGCACTACCAGCCGGTTCTCTCCCTGCCGGGCCGTCGCGTGGTGGGCGTGGAGGCGCTGGTGCGATGGATGCATCCTGAACGCGGGATCATCCCCCCGCTCGAGTTCATCGGCTTGGCCGAGGAAACGGGACTGATCCTGCCGATGGGGCGGTGGGTGATCCGCGAGGCGTGCCGCCAGGTGCGGCGGTGGCAGCGGGAGATCCCGGGGTTGGACGACCTCAAGGCCGGCGTCAACCTTTCGCCTCGCCAGCTCGACGACCCCGCGCTGCTGGGCGAGATCGAGCGCGTCCTGGCGGACACCGGGTTGCAACCGACCAACCTGATCCTGGAGATCACCGAGAACGCCTTCGCGCGTGACCCCATAGTGGCGGCCACCCGTCTTCGGCAGCTCAGCGCACTCGGCGTGAAGCTGGCAATTGACGACTTCGGCACCGGTCAGTCGTCTTTGGCGCAGCTGCGGCGGTTCCCGGTGAACATCCTGAAGATCGACAAGGCGTTCGTGGACCCGGTCGGCGAAGATGCGGCCGCCGGCGACCTGCTGCGGGCGATGCACAACGTGGGCACGTCCCTCGGCCTGGACGTGGTCCTCGAAGGAATCGAGACTGCGGCCCAGGACGCGGTTGTCGAGCGTCTCGACGGGGTCTTCGTGCAGGGCTACCTCTACTCGCGCCCGCAGGA
Organism: Candidatus Dormiibacterota bacterium; assembly: GCA_030854305.1. Classification (GTDB taxonomy): domain Bacteria; phylum Chloroflexota; class Dormibacteria; order Aeolococcales; family Aeolococcaceae; genus Aeolococcus. The sequence continues at coordinate 7,775 of JALYTM010000008.1, read as the reverse complement.
TGCGGAGACGATGACCGCCTTCCTGACCCAGCGCTCAGCCGCGACTCGGCGCGCCGTCGCCTGACCGCCGTCGGGGGCTCGCGCCGCGGGCCGCTCGGCTCCGAAGGAGAGTATCCGACGGTGGTTGAACTGACAACCTCTTGACGAAGCGGTCGCCGGGATGGCATGGTGCGCCCGTTCCCGCTGCCGTCCTCGTTGACGGCATGGCGGGCCGTCGTGTCAGAGGGGGGCCCGGACAGGCAACGTGGCGACCGAGCAGAGTGATCACCCGGTGACCCTCAGCGGATCGCGTCGCCACGTGCCCATCGCGGTGGCCGCCGCTGTCGCGCTGGTCGTGGGCCTCGGCGCCACCCTCGGCGTGAACGCGCTTCTCAGCCGCTCCGCGCCTCGCCCGTCGACGACCCCGGTCTCCGCGCAGTACCTGCCCTCCCTCGTTCGCCAGTCCGAGCCGGCGCCCGACTTCACGCTGCCAGACCAGGCCGGGACCGAAATCTCGCTCTCGGCGCTCCGCGGGAAGACCGTGCTGATGACCTTCATGGATCCACAGTGCACCAACCTGTGCCCCATCGTCGGCCAGGAGATCGCCAAGGTGGAAGCCGCCCTGCCAGCGACCGTCGTCCCCGTGCTGCTCATCGTCAGCGTCGCTCCCGACCGCAGTGCCGCCGACGTGCGCACCTTTACCTCCCACGTCACGTGGCGTCCCGGATGGCACTGGCTGCTCGGCGACCAGGCACAGCTCCAGGCGGTCTGGGTGACGTACCACATCTCCGTCCAGCCCTCACCCACCGACGTCGCCCATGACGAGACGCTCTACGTCATCGACGCGCAGGGTCGCATCGCCGCCGGCTACAACGCTCCACTTCCGACCGCGGAGGTCGCATCAACCATCACCAAGTCATCGAGGTGACGATATGAATCGCAGGGGCGCGCTCACAGTGCTCGCCTTTCTCGCTGCCGGAGTGGTCCTGGGCGCGTTCGCCACCAACTACATCCACTCCTCCCCGTCGGCGATCGCCGCCCAGGCGTCAAACCAGACCGGAGCGGGCGGACCGGTGGTGGACATCAACCTCAGCACGGTCGCTGCGGTGGGCTTCGGTGAGCACCCCAACTGGGTCGGCTACCTCCCCACCACCTACTTCAAGGTCCCCCCGAACTCAACCCTGCGGATCACGATCAGCCAGCAGGACGGCGCCAGTGGCCTCCGCAACCCGTACTACAGCCTGGTTCGTGGCACCATCGGCGACTCGATGACGGTCAACGGCAAGACCATGGACGCCATCGACCCCACGCTGGCGGCACATTCGTTCGCCGTCCCTGACCTGGGCGTCAACGTCCCGCTTCTCGCGGTCGACGCCAGCGCTCCTGCCGGGTCATCGAACACGGTTGTGTTCAGCTTCAAGGTCCCCGCTTCGGGGATCTTCCACTGGCAGTGCTTCGTTCCCTGCGGCGCCGGCACGCTGTACGGCCTCGGCGGACCGATGCAGACGCTCGGGTTCATGGACGGACAGATCGAGGTGGGCGCATGAGCCCGACACGACGTCTCGTCACCACGCTGGTTGTGGTCTGGGTGGCCCTGGTGGTCGTCGGCACCGCAATCGTCTCGCTACTCTCCTTCCCCCCCGGCCCCGCCTCTGACGTGTCGCAGAGCGTCACGGACACCACGCGCCTGATCACCTGGCTGGCGTGGCCGATCTTCACCGGCGTCGTCATTGCCATCATCGGCGGTGTCCTTGTCCACCGCCGGGCGCCGGTCACCAAGGTTCGTTCCGCCGCCGAACTCCGTGGCAACCCTCGCCTGGCGGGCATCTGGGTCGGCACCGTCGGCGCCATCGTGCTGGCACTGGCGATCGTCGGCACCATCACGCTCAGCAATGAGGAGGCGGCCGAGGCACTGGGCCTCGGCGGTCGCAGCAGCGGAGGGTCGGGCAACACGATCGGTGGGCATGTCTCGGACAACTCCCCACTCGAGGTGCAGGTGATCGCGCAGCAGTGGCAGTTCACCTACCGCTACCCGTCGTACGGCGGCTTCGAGAGCGCCCACCTGGTGCTGCCCCAGGGTCGACCGGTGCAGTTCCACGTCACTTCCCTCGACGTTATTCACTCGTTCTGGCTGATCGCACTCGGGGTCAAGGCGGATGCGGTTCCAGTTCATGACAACACCTTCAACATCCAGCCCAACCAGGTTGGCACCTACCGCGTTGAGTGCGCGGAGCTGTGCGGCCTGTGGCACGGCGCCATGAGCGACAACAACGTGCAGGTGGTCACCCCCACCGCCTTCAGCCTGTGGGCGTCACAACAGCAGGCGGCGGACGCGCCGATCATGAAATACCTGCCGCCCTACAGCGACACCTATGTACCCGACCCGCCCGCGTACGGCAGCTAGGCGGATGTTGACGACAGAACCGCACGAGGGATGGACATGACAACCATGGCGGTCGCAGAGCGGCCACGCCGGCTCTCCCAGACGATTCACCAGTGGGGAATGCTGATCGGCATCGTAGGGGCGTTCGTGGGCTTCGTCGTCGGTGCGCAGATCGGTGAGCACCTGGTGCCAGCGGACGCCAACTCGACCGGGTCGAACGCGGCGCTGATCCTCGGTTATCTGGGCAGTGCCATCGGCTTCCTCGCCGGGATGGGCTTCTTCAACTACCCCATCGCCCGGTTGCTCGGGCGGCCGCGTGCCACCGAGGCGGAGCAGGCATTCCTCTATGGCGAGGACGGTGGCTGGAAGCGCTACTTCCGCATGAACATCGACCACAAGGTGATCGGTGTCCAGTACTTCGTGGTCATCCTCTCGTTCCTCTTCATCGGCGGACTCGGGGCCATGTTCATCCGCGCCGAGCTGCTGCAGCCGGACCCGTCGTTCGCCTCCGCCGAGTCGTACCTGACGCTCGTCGGCCTGCACAGCGTGATCATGATCTTCATGGCCTCCGCGGCCATCATCGGCCCGTTCGGCAACTACTTCGTGCCGATCATGATCGGGTCCAAGGGAATGGCCTTCCCGCGGTTGGAGGCGCTGACGTTCTGGCTGTTGCCGCCGGCTGCGCTCATCCTGCTGTCCACCGTGTTCATCGGCGGGTTCCCCACCGGCTGGACCGGCTACGCGCCGCTGGCCGATGAGGCTGTGCGCGGCATGGACTCGTACCTGGTCGGGTTCACCCTGGTAGGGGCGTCGATCTGCCTGTCCGGGCTGAACATGATCGCCACCATCATCACCCACCGGGCGCCGGGCCTGCGCATGACCCAGCTGCCCGTCTTCGTGTGGGGCGTGTTCGCCACCTCGTTCCTCGGCCTGCTGGCGGCCCCAGTGCTGGTGGTGGTGCTGCTGATGGAGATGCTTGACCGCATCGGCCACGCCACCTTCTTCATTCCCGCGGCCGGCGGCAGCCCCTACCTGTGGGAGAACCTCTTCTGGTTCTTCGGCCACCCCGAGGTGTACATCTTCATCCTGCCGGCGTTCGGGCTCATCCTCGAAATGCTGCCCGTGTTCGCGCGCAAGCCCTTGTGGGGGTACCGCGTGGCAGTCGGAGGCATGCTCGGTGTCGCCGTGCTCAGCTGGTTCGTCTGGCAGCACCACCTCTTCGTCAGCGGTATCGCGCCATCGCTGCGCCCGTTCTACATGTTCTCCACGGAGGCGATCTCGATCCCGACCAGCATCGTCTACCTGGTGGCGATCGGAACGCTGTGGCGAAGTCGAGCCCGGTTCACGGTACCGATGCTCTTCATCATGGGCTTCCTGTTCAACTTCCTGATCGGCGGCTTCAGCGGGGTATTCCTCTCCGACGTGCCCACCGACATCGCGCTGCACGCGAGCTACTTCGTACAGGCCCACTTCCATTACACGATCATGGGCGCCGAGGTGTTCGCGTTGGTGGGCGGCATCACCTACTACCTGCCGCGCATCACCGGTCACCAGCTCAACGAGCGTCGCGGCCGGATCCAGTTCTGGGTCATGTTCCTCAGCTTCAACGGCACCTTCCTGTCGCTGCTGGCGGTGGGCATCCTGGGCATGCCGCGTCGCGTCGTCAGCTACGCGCCCGCGCTGCAGGGCCTCAACATCTCCGCATCACTGTTCGCCTTCGTCCTCGGAGCCAGCATGCTGTGGTTCCTGGTGATGGTGATCATGGACACGGTGATCACGCCGCTGCGCGCCAAGTCGTCCAACCCGTGGGAGTCGCTGGGGAACGAATGGACGCTTCCCCATCCCGTCCCGGTCCACAACTTCGCCGCGCTCCCGACCGGATGGGTGCTGCCCTATGACTACGACCGCGCGGATCGTCAGAGCGTGGTCTCTGGCGGCAGCGTGATGCTTCCCCAAGGAGGCGCCGAATGAGCGCGGACACGACAGTCACCTTCGAGCCCGGGCCTGCCGTTGCGCGTCGCACACTGCTGCTCGGAACGCGGCTGATGCTGGCGGCGAACACCATGCTGTTCGGGGCGATGATCTTCGCCTACCTGTACCTCCGCGGCAACAACTTCAACGGTGGGTGGCGGCCGGCTGGCATCGACGATCTCTCGGGCGGCCCGATGGGGATCATCCTGGTGCTGCAGCTGGCCGGCCTGGTTGCGCTTGTGCTGGCGCTGGGCGCCGCGCAGCGGGGCGTCTCGTACCGCGCCGTCGGTGCGGTGGCCGCGTTCCTCGTGTTCGCGTCCGCGGGCGCACGGGTCTGGTACCAGTACAACCTCGGCAACGGGTGGACGATCAACAACGGGACCTACACCGCGGTGACCGAGATGTGGCTCGGCATCCTCTTCGTTGAGATCGGGATCAGCTTCTTCTGGCTGCTGTCGGTGGTGCTCCCGGGTCCACGGTCGGCAAGCCCGGTGATCGGGGCGCGTCACCTGCGTGCGTTCACCGAGTTCTGGGCGTACATGCTGGTGGCCTCGACGTTCGTCTTCCTCCTCGTCCGCCTGGTTTCCTGAGCCCCACTGGCCGACGTGAGCGACGTTCTTCACGCCGTGTTCGGCGCCTGGTCCGCGGAACCGGTGCCGGTGATCGCCGCCGTCACGGCGACGGTCCTGTACTTGGTCGGCTCCCGGCGCTTGCGCGCCGAGGGCTCGGAGCGCGCACCGTCGCGCGGACAGCTGGTCTGCATGACCGGCGGCGTCGCCACCATCCTGGTCGCCCTGCTCTCACCACTGGACGACTTCGCGCTTCGCCTGCAGTGGGTCCACATGGTGCAGCACCTGCTGCTGCTGGTGGTGGCGCCCCCGCTGGTGGTGCTGTCACGGCCGTGGGAGACCGCCGCCGCGGCGCTGGCCCCGGGTCCGCGGGCGGCCGCGATGAAGCTGCTGCGTGTCCCGCGCACGCCCCACCGCCAGGTGGGCATGGCGATCGCCGCCGTGGCCGTGTTCGTCGGCGTGATGTGGGCCTGGCACATCCCCTGGATGTACGACCTGACACTGCACAACGAGACGGTGCACGACCTCGAGCACACCGCCTTCCTGGCCGTGGGCCTGATCTTCTGGACGGAGGCGCTGCCACGGGAGGGTTCCGCTCATGCGGTCGGGCCGATCGGCCGTAGCGTGGTGGTGCTCGGTGGCCTGGTGGGCAGCTGGATCCTCGCCGTGTACATCGGGTACGCACCGACGGTTCTGTACGACTACTCCGGCAGCGGTGGCCTCTCGGCCCTCACCGACCAGCAGATCGCTGCCGGGGTCATGTGGGTGCCGGCCAGCATTCCCTTCGTGGCCATGCTCAGCGTGCTGATCGCGCGCTGGTTCGACGACGACGCGCGCGCGGCGGCCGCCGACATCCGTTCGCAGCTGGAGGTGCACGTGTGAGCACCCCCGTCGGCGTTCGCGGCACCGCAGCGCTTCCCGTGGCTGTCGGTGCCACGCTGGGACGGGCGCGCTCGGTGGCCGCCGACTACCTCAGCCTCACTAAGCCGCGGATCATCGTGCTCCTGCTGATCACCGAGCTGACCTCGATGGTGGTGGTGGCGGGAACGCTGCCCAACCTCCGTCAGGTGTTCGCCGCCGTCGTCGGCGGCTTCTGCGCCGCCGGCGGCAGCGGGGCGCTCAACTGCTGGTGGGATCGCGACATCGACACCGTCATGCGACGTACCGCCTCACGGCCGCTGCCCAGCGGGCGTCTGTCGCCGGTGCACGCGGTGGCATTCGGGCTGGGACTGAATGCGCTCGCTGCGATCGTTCTGTGGCTGGCGGCGAGCCCTGCCGCGGCGGCGCTGGCGCTGCTGGGTACCGCGTACTACGTCGGCATCTACACGATGACGCTGAAGCGACGGACGTCGCAGAACATCGTCATCGGGGGCGCCGCCGGGGCGGTGCCTGTGCTGGTGGGATCGGTGATCGCCACCGGCCACATCGGGTGGCTGGCGGTGACCCTGTTCGCGATCGTGTTCTTCTGGACCCCGCCGCACTCCTGGGCGCTCGCGCTGGTCTACCGTCGTGACTACGTCGGAGCCACGGTGCCGATGCTGCCCGCGGTGACCAGCCACCGGGCCACGCTCCGCGCGATCCTCGCGTACCTGGTGCTGCTGGTGGCCGTCAGCATGCTGCCGACGCTGGCCTTCGGGGCGGTGTACGCCGTTCCGGTCGGCGCCCTCAACCTCTACTACCTGGTGCTGGCGGTGCGGGCTCTGCGGTCGGAGAGCATCAGCGGGGCGGGGAAGCTCTTCCACTACTCCCTGGTGTACCTGGCAGCGGTCTTTGCGCTCTGCGCCGGCGCTGCCCTGCTCGGCGGCTGAGGCGGTTCGCGATACCCTCGGAGACATGAGACTGCGCGTCCTGGTGGCGGTCGCCGCCTGCCTGCTCACGGCATGCGGCAGTGCGGCTGCGGGTGGCACGCCCACGGCGCGGGTCGGTCCGCGTGTTGGCGACGTGGCCCCGGCGGTCGCAGGAACGACGCTCGGAGGCCATACCGTGTCGCTCAACGTGTGGCGCGGCTCGGTGGTGGTGGTCTCGTTCTGGGCCTCCTGGTGTGCCCCTTGCCAAGCGGAGCAGCCCTCGGTCAACGCACTGGCGCGACAGGACATGCCGGCTGGAGTGCATTTCATCGGCGTCAGCGTCGACGTCAACGCATCCGCCGCGCAGTCGTTCCTCACCAAGTACGCGGTGCCATACGACAGCCTCCTGGATGCCAGCCAGACGCTGGTGCTGAGCTACGAGGTCACCGGTCCGCCCACCGCGTTTGTCATCGACGGCTCCGGGCGTGTCGCCGCACAGCTGGTCGGCGAGCTGAACATCAACGACCTCGGCGCGCAGGTCGCGGCGGCACAGGCCGCCAGGTAGCGCCTCCAACCCGTCAGCCCGGCTGAACCGCCTCGAACGCCGCCTGCGCCAGGGAGAACGCCCGGTTGGCACGGGGCACGCCCGCGTAGACCGCGACGTGGAGCAGCACCTCGCTGATCTCCTCGCGGGTGACACCGTTGCGCGCGGCGGCACCGAGGTGCATCTGGTACTCCTCTTCGCAGCCCAGCGCCGCCAGCAGGCCGAGGGTCACGCAGCTGCGGGTGCGACGGTCCAGTCCCGGTCGTGCCCACACGCTTCCCCACGCATACCTGGTGATCAGGTCCTGGAAGTCGGCGGTGAACTCGTCGCTGGCGGCCACGGCGCGGTCGACGTGAGCATCGCCGAGAACCTCGCGGCGCACGCGCATCCCGGTGTCGTTGCTCTCAGCCTCCATGGGGTCTCCTCATGACGGGAACAGGTGGTCCAGAAGCAGCGGGGTGATGGTGCCCGCCTGCTCGACCACCGCGAGGTGCGCGCCGCCGGCCACGGACACCAGCCGGGCGCCGGTGACGACACTCGCG
>JALYTM010000207.1 GCA_030854305.1 Candidatus Dormiibacterota bacterium | reverse complement strand
GGCATGGTCAGGCCGGGTGAGCGCCCTGCGGCCAGCCGGTGGTGCACACCACCGCACCGTCCTCTCGCACCAGCCGGGCCGGCACGCTGCGCTGTTCCAGCCACCGCGGCGCCTCGGGCCCGAGCACGATCGCAGCGGTGGCGGCGATGTTGGCGTCGAGGCACGTTCCACCCAGGCAGGTGACCGTTCGCCAGCAGGCGGCGGGCGGCAGCCCGGTGCGCGGGTCGACGATGTGGTGGAGGGTGATGTCCCCGCGCCGCCACCGCCGGGTGGACGTGGTCGAGGTGGCCACGCCTCCGTCACGGATGGCGACGGCCTCCAGCCCGGCGCTGATCGGCTCGTCACTGTCCTCCGAGACCTGGATCGCCCAGCCCCCGGCGGGGGGCTCGCCGGCAACCGAGATGTCGCCCCCGAGGTTGACCAGCACCCCGCCCCCGCCGGCTGCTTCGAGCGCGGCAGCCGCGGCGAGGTCGGAGGCCAGCGCTTTGGCGGTCGAGCCCAGGTCGATCTCGACACCTGCCGGGACCATCAAGGCGGGGGTGACGCTGTCCAGTCCGACACACTTCCAGCCCGGGACCGAACGGACGGTCAACGTGATCGGCTGCCCCTCGGCTGCAACTGAGGCGAAGTCACCGTCGTAGCCGATCGCCCTGACCGCCGTGCCCACGGTGGGGTCGACGGCGCCGTCGCTGAGGCGGGCAGCGCGCAATGCCGCACCCATCGCGGTGGCCAGCAACGGGGAGATCTGCACCCACCAGCCTCCGTGCCGTGCCTGCAGCAGCATGATCTCGCTGTCGTCGCGGAACCGGCTGCAGGCGCGGTCGATCGCGTCCACGACGCCGTCGACTGCCGCGCGCGCCGCCGCCAGGCGACCCGGCTCGGTCACCACGATGTGGAGCGACGTCCCGAGCGCCCGCCCTGTGCCGGCAGTCGGTGCCGTGGCGGGCATCAGTGACCTGAGCCGCCGGTCACTGTCGCGGCCGCGGACGATGCTGTCGGTGTGGCGGTGGCGGCGGGTGTCGACAGGGAGGTGGGGCCGGCCGCGGCGGTCGCCGCCGCCGACGCCGACGAGGCGGTGACAGTGGTGGTCGACGCCGTCGTGCCGGTGGAGGTGACAGCCGCGGTGGCGGCGGTCCGGCTGAGGACGGACACGCCGGTGAACGCACCGACTGCCGCGGTCCCCATCGCCACGGCTGCGAGGCGCAGCCGCCGCTGGCGGCGCAGTGCCCGGTCGCGGATCAGGGAGTTGGGATTCGGTGGATTCATGGTTCGGCTCACTTGTTGATGGCTTGTTGGGATGACATCACCATGACCCGCGCGCCTCTGAGCCGGGTGGCAGCAGCCTGAGAGATTGCTGGGAGGTCGGGCCCGTGTCGCCGCTGGCATGATGTCGGCCGTGGCCGGCGACAGCGGAGGGAAGCACCAGGTCGACGGCGTCCTAGGTCAGGGCGCCGGCATCCAACTCCGCCGCCTGCGAGCCGCCGACGAGGACGAGTACCTCAGCGGGGTCCGCTCCAGCCAGGGCCTCCATCGCCCGTGGGTGACCGCTCCATCGGACCCGGCCGGCTTTCACGACCTGCTCGAACGCAACCGGGCCGACGACTTTCGCACGCTGGTGGGCTGGCGGCGTGACGACGGCACCATCGCCGGCGTGGTCAACCTCAGCCAGATCGCTCGGCGCAACTTCCAGAGCGCCTACATGGGGTTCTGGGCCACCTCGGCTTCAGCGGGACGCGGGCTGATGCGCGAGACGCTGGACCTGGCGCTCGAGCACGTGTTCATCACCGAGGGACTGCACCGCGTCGAGGTCAACGTGCAGCCGGGCAACCAGCGTTCGCTGGCGCTGGTGCGCCGCCTGGGCTTCGTCAGTGAGGGCTTCTCCTCGCGTTACCTGCTGATCGACGGCGAGTGGCGCGACCACGAGCGCTTCGCCCTCACCGTGGAGGACTGGCGGCAGCGTCGGTCGGCCGCTTGGTGACGCTTCCGTCACCCCGAGTGGCGGATGTCGCGATCAGGTCGGGCTGGGCGCAGTCGTCGAGGCGCCGGAGCTGATACCGCAGACGCTGGTGAAGTAGTTCGAGATCGCGGTGTTGGCGGCCTGCAGAGAGGCCCCACCGATTGAGGTGAGGGCGGCGCTCATGCTCTCAAGCGACGTGGCCGACTGGATCTGCTGGATGGCCTGGTCGTAGGCGGCGCGCACCTGGTGGAACTGCGACGAGATCTGGCCGGGCACATTGCCGTCCAGCCCGTCGATGGCCTGCGCGGTGGAGGCGAACAGCTGCTTGTACGCGTCGAGACTGGGCGTGGCCCCGGGGCTGGTGCCGACCAGGCCGGCGCTGAGGCTGGTGAGCCGCGAGCCGACCTGCTTCGCCTGCTGGCAGAACGACGAGCCGCTGTCCGAGCCCCCGCCGCCCGCGTTGGCAGTGGCGGTCGGGTTCGGTGTGGACGAGGTCGAGCTGCTGCCGCAGGCGCTGAGGCCGATGGCGGCGGTGGCGGCCAGTACCAGGCCGGCGACGAAAGAGGGACGGTACACGGGCTGAGCCTCCTGGTCGGATCCGGGTCGGATCCTTGGGAACCACATCGGTTCGCGGCGCTCTCCCAACGCCGAGTGGCGACAGGGTACATGGCCGGTGACCCGCCGGGCTCGACCCTCAGCCGAGGTGCATCGGGGTGTGCAGGATACCGTCCTCCTCGAAGTCCGGCCCACACGCGGCGAAGCCGAGACGTTGGTACCAGTCCGCCAGCCTGCTCTGCGCAGAGAGCCTGACCGGACGGCCGGCACGGTCCAGCGCGGATCGGACCAGGTGACCGGCCAGCCCGCGTCCACGGTGGTCGGCAGCTGTCACCACGCGTCCGATCCAGTCCGCCCCGTCGCCGGGGTACAGCCTCAGGTAGCAGACCACGTCCTCGCCGTCCTCGATCCAGAGGTGCAGCGTGTCATCGAGCACATCCCTGCCATCCAGCTCGTGGTATGGGCATGCCTGCTCCACCACGAAAACGCTCTCCCGGAGGCGGACGATGTCGTGGAACCGGCGCGCCGGCAGCTCGGCGAAGGAGGCGGCGTGAACAAGGGCGTCCATCCGGTGCAGCCTATTGCCTCGTCAACCGGCTGGGGACTACCCTGACAGCCGCCGTCGGGCCGCGCGCTCCGCGACCCGGGTGGTCGGGACATCTGGGGAGGGAATCGGTGGGGCGCAGCGTCAGTCACGGAGCGACCTCGACCAGGGGCCCGCGGCGCGGGCAGCCGGTCCCATCCGGCGCGCGTATGGACATCGGCGACAGGGTCGCGGGGCGCCAGCCAGCACACGCGGACCAGCGGGTGGGCGATCCCGGCACGATGCTGCCCGCGCTCGTCGAGGAGTTCGCGTCGGTTGCCGAGCCGGCGGCGCTCCTGCGATCGGTGCTGCTGCGCATAGTCGTCGCCACCGTCTCCGACCGCGGGATCATCAGCTGGATCGACGGCGAGGAGATGATCGTCGCCGACTGCTACGACCCATTCGGCGAGGTGATCGCGCCCGGCAGCCGCTGGCCGCTCGAGGCATCGGAGGTCACCAGGCTGGCGCTGGCAGCCGGTCAGCCGGTGAGCGCTGAGTTCGGTGTCGACCTCCCCGTCGGCCTGACCCCGGCGCTGCGCGACACCTACGCCGGGCTGCGCCGCATGCTGGTCGCGTCCGTGCCGGTTGCCGGCGAGCACGTCGCCCTCCTGTGTGTCAGCCGCCGGCGCACGGAGGACTACAGCACCGGTGACAGGGCGGTGCTGGCTGTGATCGCGCGCGCCGCCGCCCAGGCGCTCAAGGCCGCCCGCCTGCGCCAGGAGCGGGATGCCGCGGTCGAGGCACTGACCCTCCGCGCGGCCGAAGCGGAGTCGGTGGAGCGGGTGAAGACGGACATCCTGCGGCTGGCCTCTCACGAGCTGCGTACGCCGCTGACCGTTCTCAACGGGTACCTCTCGCTGATCGAGGAGGGCTTCTTCGGCGAGATCCC
>JALYTM010000007.1 GCA_030854305.1 Candidatus Dormiibacterota bacterium | reverse complement strand
GGCCAAGCGGGCCGCCCCGCTGCGACCTTCTCCTCCCCGCCGCAGCCACACAAGGTCGTCGCCGCCGGCCGCGGCGGCCGGGGTTGCGCGCCTCGTGAATCGATTCGCCGGCACTTTGGGCGATGAGCTGATCCTGCCGGTTCTCCTTGCCGGCGTGGGACCTGCAACCGACGCCGCGGCGGTGGACGCGGTGACGCCGGCCGACGGCGCGGCAGCGCGCGCGGCCTGGATGGTGGGCCGCTTGCTCGCGGAGAGCCTGAGGAGGCGCTCATGGGCAGGCCTCGACGGCGATGGAGGGGGGGCCGCCTCGGCCCTCGCGCAGCTTCGTTCCGGTGACATTCACCAGGCGGTCGACAGACTCGCCTCGCTGCCGGCGCCCCCTCCTGAGGCCGGCGACCGGCTTCTGCGGCTGATGGCGGTGGTGGCCGCATGGCTTCAGCAGATGGGAGCCCTGATCAGCCGGGAGGATTTCTGGACACTCGCGCCGACCGACATCGTCCATCTGTTGGCGGCTCCCGAGGCGAGCCCACTCTCCGACCGCCGCGACGAGCGACGCCGTGCCCTCCTGCGGTGGGAGCCGTTCGTGTACGACGTGGTGCGGGCCAACGGAACCGCGCTCGCGGGCGAGGCAGTCTCGCCCGGCCTCGGCGCCGGACCTGCCGTGGTCGTCAACGGACTCCCCAGTGACGTGCTCGCCCGTCCCCGGATGGTTCTCGTCGCCCCGTATCCGATCCCGCAGCTCGCTCCGCTGCTGTGGGGGGCGTCCGCACTCGTCACCGCCGGAGGGAGCGCCTCGGCGCATTTGGTCGAGGTGGCCCGGTCGCTCGGCGTCGCTGCGGTGGTCGGGTGCGACGACAGGCTCTTGCAGTTCCTCGGTGATGCATCCGCGACGGACACCCTGGTCGCTGTCGATGGGGACGAGGGGAACGTCAGCGTTGATGTGCGTGCAGAAGCCGCCCTGTCAGCCCGGATCCCTGTTGATCGTCCGCCACCATAGAAAGGAGCCACCGTGCCCATTTCCCTGCAGGAGGCCCACGACCTGATCGCCGCCGCCCACGAGCACGCCGCCGCGATCGGCATCAAGGCGGCGGTGGCGGTCGTGGATGAGGGCGGCCACCTGGTTGCGCTGGGCCGCATGGACGGCGCCTTCTCACTCAGCGCTCAGATCGCCGAGGCGAAGGCTCTCGGTCCGGCGGTGTGGTATCGCGACGGCGCATCACTCAAGGGCCTGCAGGCAGAACGCCCGGCATTCTTCGAAGCGGTCGGCAAGCTCACCCGCCTGCCACTCATCCCCGGGCTGGGGTCATCCGTGCTCCGCCGCGGTGGGCAGGCCCTCGGCGCGGCGGGCGTGAGCGGCGGTTCGAGCGAGCAGGACCAGGAATGCCTGGACGTGGCTCTTCGGGCGGTCGGGCTCCAATCAGAGTAGGAGCTTCACAACGGCGGCGACGCCCGCCACGACGAGCAGACCGCGAAGCACCACCGGCGACAGCCTGCGCCCCACCGATGCCCCGGTCTGCCCACCGACGACGCTCGAGACTGCAACCAGCGCGGCCGGCTCCCAGGCGACGTGAGCAACTGCCACAAAGATGATCGCTGCCACCCCGTTGACGAGCATCGCGACCACGTTCTTGAGGCCGTTGAGCCGCTGCAGGGTATCGTTGAGCATCACCGAGAAGAGGCTGATCAGGATCACTCCCTGCGCCGCGCCGAAATACCCGCCGTACACCGCGGTGAGGAAGACCCCGGCACGCAGGACCACTCCCATCCCCCCCGCATCGGCTCGTTGCCGGATGTGCTGCTTCAGCCAGGGCTGGATGACCACGAGCACCAGGGCGAGAAGGATCAGCGGCGCAACCACAACACGGAACACGCCCTGCGGCAGGGTGAGCAACAGCAGCGCGCCGACCACCGCACCGGCCAGCGCCGGCAGCGTCAGCCCGATCATCCGTGCCCTCTGACCGGCAAGCTCGCGACGGTAGCCGATCACCCCGCTGACATTTCCGAAGGACAGTCCGACGGTGTTGCTCACGTTCGCGACCACGGGGGAAAACCCCAGCGCGAGGAGCACCGGGAAGGTGAGGAGCGACCCGGAGCCGACGATGGCGTTCATCGTCCCGGCCGCGAACCCGGCGAGCACGACGGCGACGATCGCCCAACCGCTCACGGGGCGATCCGGGAGGCCCGGGGGGTCACCGGGTCCGCTGTTGTTGTCATACACTCCGTCTTCCGCGTTGCGCGTGCAGGAATAGGATTCCACAAAGCGGAATGGAGGCAGTATGAACGCTGGAGCCGCACGGGTTCTCATCACGGACCAGGTTTTCGGCGGGACCAGCATCGAGCGCGGCGTGCTCGATCCACTCGGGATCGAGGTCGTCGAAGCTCCGTCGGCCGACGAGGCAACGCTCGTCGAACTGGCGGCAGGCGTGACCGGGATGCTCGTCTGCTACGCCGCCATCACCGACGCCGTCCTCGAGGCGGCGGCCCCCACCTGCAGGGTGGTTTCCCGCTACGGCATCGGATACGACAACATTCCGGTGGCCACGGCCACTCGGCTCGGCATCGTCGTGACCAACGTGCCGGACTACTGTCTGGATGAGGTCGCGGACCACACCATGGCCCTGCTCCTGGCGGCGGCGCGGCGGATCGTACAGATGGACCGAGAGGTCCGCGCGGGAGCGTGGAAGGTGCCCGGGACGGGCATCCATCGCCTCGCCGGCCGCCGCCTGGCGCTGATCGGGGTGGGCCGCATCGGACGGCGTGTGGCTGTACGCGCACAGGCTTTCGGGCTCGAGGTCGTCGCCTACGACCCCTTCGTCGGCGACTGGGACGTCCCCGGCGTCACGCGGGTGAACAGCGTCGAGGAGGCGGTGGCGGAGGCTGACATCATCAGCGTCCACGCGCCGCTGACCGCCGAGAACCGACACATCATCGGCCACTCGACGATTGCCCGGATGCGGCGCGCCCCCATCATCGTCAACACCTCCAGGGGTGGCCTCGTCGACCTGGACGCGTTGACGGCGGCACTCGACTCGGGCCGCATCAGTGCCGCGGCCCTTGACGTCACCGAGATCGAACCGCTGCCTCCAGATCACCGTCTGCGCAGTCACCCCCTTGCCATCGTGACTCCGCACGCATCCTTCTACTCCGCTGAGGCACAGGACGAGCTGCAGCTGCGGGCAGCCGAGGAAGTGGCGCGCGCCGTGCGCGGCGAGCCACCGCGATCTCCGGTCAACCCTGAAGTCCTCGAGGCCGATCGCATCCGATGACAGAGGCCACGCAACACCGGGCATTCGCCACCTACCCCGATCTCGCCGGCAAGGTCGCGGTGGTCACCGGAGGGTCCAAGGGCATCGGGGCAGCGACCTGCCGTGCCCTCGCCTCCAACGGTGTCAGCGTCGCCGTGGTGGCGCGAGACCAGCCCGGCATCGATCAGATGGTGGCGTCGCTCATCGACTCGGGCGGTCACGCCGCGGGCTTCAGCGTGGACGCCATGAAGTACGCGGAGGTCGACGACCTGCGCCGCCGGGTCGAGGAACGGCTGGGCCCGACCGACATTCTCATGCCGTTCGCCGGCGGGTTCGACAAGCTGACCGCGGTCACGGAGATCACTGAGGAGGACTGGCGCTTCGTCATCGACTCCAACCTCACCGCCACCTTCTTCGCCTGCAAGGCATTCCTCCCCGGCATGCAGCAGCGTGGCAGAGGTGCGATCGTGACCATGGCATCGAACGTGGCGCGCACCATCGATGTGCTGCTCACCGCTTCGTATGCCGCCGCGAAGGCGGGTGTTGTGCAGTTCACACGGCACGTGGCCAAGGAGATGGGATCCAGCGGGGTGCGCATCAACTGCATCGCGCCGGCCACGACCCTGACCGAGCGCATCGCGAATTTCATGACCGACGAGCGTTTGCAGCAGATGAGCGACCTGTCCACGCTCAAGCGCATCGGCATGCCCGAGGATTCCGCAATGGCGGCGCTGTTTCTAGCGTCGGACTCCGCATCATGGCTCACCGGGATCACCATTGACGTGGCCGGTGGACGGGTCATGCACTAGCAATGGAGACATACAGATGAGACTCGACATCCACAACCACGTCCTGCCCAGGGCCTCCCTCGACCTTCTTCGCACCGAGCCGGCGTACGGCGCCACGGTGACGGACACAGAGTTCACCGGCGGCAACCACGGCCTGTTCTGGCTGGACCCGGGCTTCTACGACCCCGACGAGAAGGTTGCGCAGCTGGAGGCGAAGGGATTGGAGGGAGCGATCATCAGCACTGCCCCTCCGTTGTTCTTCTACAACCTCGCCCCCGACCTCGGCGAGAGGATTGCGCGCCTCACCAACCAGGGCCTGCACGACTTCGCTGCCGCATATCCCGATCGCCTGCGATGGATGGCGACTGTGCCGATGGCCGCCCCGGAACGGGTGGTGCCGATCCTCGAGGAGGCGGTGCAGGCGGGCGCGGTCGGGGTCGAGGTCGGCACGTGCATCGCCGGGCGCCGTCTCGATGAAGAGGCGTTCGAGCCATTCTGGGCCGCGGTGGAGCGCCTCCAGACACCGGTCCTACTCCACCCTGCGTTCAACGAGGCTCACTGCGGCTTGGAGCCGTTCTATTTCCAGAACGTGATCGGCAACCAGCTCGAGACCACGATCACCATTGAGCGTCTGATCGCGTCGGGGGTGCTCACGCGGCACCCGGATGTGAACGTGGTCCTCGTCCACGGAGGCGGCTATTTCCCGTTCCAAGCAGGCCGGTTCAAGCATGCCATCACCGTCCGCGCGGAGCTGCGAGCCGCTCCTCCGGACCCGTGGTCGTTCTTCCGACAGGTCGTGGTCGACACCCTCACCCACGACGCCGAGACGTTGCGCCACCTGATCTCGCGTGTCGGCTCGGCCAACGTGGTGATGGGAACCGACTCGCCGTTCGACATGTCCACCCCGGAACCGATGAGCATGCTGCGCGAGGTGGCAGACAAGGAGACCGTGGACGCCATCACCCACCTCAACATCGCTCGCGTCTACCGGCTCCTCGACCGCGCCCCAGCGAGCTGACGGGCCGATCTCGTCCTCAGGGTGGTGCGCCTGTATCGTTGATGGCCTTGGTTGAGTCCGCCGATCGTCTGCTCCGTATCCTCGAGGCCTTCGCGCCCCGCGATCGTGGGGTGAGTCTTGGCGACCTGGCCGAGCGGGTCGGCCTGCCCAAGAGCTCGGTGCACCGCCTGCTCTCCACCCTCGTCGCGCACGGGTTTGTGGACCGCGACCCGGCAACCCACCGCTACACGTTGGGCATCCGTCTCTTCGAGCTCGGCTCCGCCGCGATCCACGAGCGCGGCCTGCACGGCGCCGCGCAGCCACAGCTGGAGGAGCTGTCACGCGTGACCGGCGAGACATGTCACCTCGCAGTCCTCTCGGGCATCGAGGCCGTGTATGTGTACAAGGTCGACGGGGCGTCGAGCATCAGCATGTCCTCGCGGGTTGGCGGCCGTGCGCCCTGCCACGCGACCAGCATCGGAAAGGTGCTCATCGCATGGGCACAGCCTGACCTGGTGACGCAGGTTCGGGCACATCCCATGCCGCCGTTCACGAAGCACACGATCACCTCGGTCGACCGGTTCGACGCCGAGCTTGCGGCCGTGCGAGCCGAGGGATACGCGCTGGACCTCGAGGAATACTCAGAGGGACTGCGTTGCATCTCGGCACCGGTTCGTGATCAGACCGCCCGGGTGGTTGCAGCCCTTGGCATCGCTGGTCCGCGGACCAGGATGGACGAGGAGCGAATGTCGACACTCATCCCCGTGGTGGTGGGCGCGGCGGAAGAGCTGTCGGTCAAGCTCGGATTCGTCAGGCACCACAGCCTTGCGGCCGTGAGCTAGAGCTGCGTGACCGGAACCGGCCGTCACGCCGTGGTGATCGGAGGCTCCCTCGGTGGCCTGACGACGGCCCTGCTGCTCACCGAAGCGGGGTACTCCGTGTCAGTCCACGAACGGGCGGTGGAACTTGCCGATCGTGGTGCGGGGATCGTCGCCCACCCGGAGTCACTGCGCTACCTGGTCGAGCGAGGAATCGCCACCGTTGATGACCTCAGCATCCCTTGCGGCAACCTGCGGTACATCGACGGCGCCGGGGTCCTGGTCCACGCCGCCCCGGTCGGATACCGCTTCACGTCGTGGGTGGCGCTCCACTCCAGGCTGATCGCACAGCTGCCGGCCGGGTCGATGCATTTCGGCAGCACGCTGATCGACTTTCACGACCGTGGCGATGCCGTGGCGGTGCGCCTGCAGGGCGACGTCGAGGAGAGCTGCGATCTGCTGGTCTGTGCCGACGGCATCTCGTCCACTGCGCGCCGAGTCCTCGTTCCCGCCGCGGCACCGGCCTACTCAGGCTACATCGGCTGGCGCGGGACGGTGTCTCTCGACACCGTCGAGGCGTCGGTGAGAGCGTCGCTCGGCAACCACATCACCTACCAACTGCTTGACGCCGGCCATGTGCTCGCCTACCCCATCCCCGGCCCCGGGGGAGGCGATGGTCCCGGAGCCTCGCTCAACTGGATCTGGTATCGGCAGCGGCCGGCGGGGCGCGCGCTCATGCAGGCGATGACCGACCGGTGGGGACGGGAGCACGCGTTGTCCGTTCCACCCGGGTGGGTTGACTCCGGCGTCGTCATCGGGCTGCGTCACGCCGCGTCGGAGCTGCTTGCGACGGACCTCGCGGCGCTGGTCCTGAGCACACCTGGGCCGTTCATCCAGAAAGTGGTTGACGTCGAGGTCGACCAGATGGCCTTCGGGCGCGTCTGCCTCGTCGGCGATGCGGCGTTCGCTGCCCGGCCCCACGCAGCCGCCGGCACGGCCAAGGCGGCCGCCGATGCGTGGGCGCTGGGGGCTCAGCTCAGCGGTGCCGATGATGTTCCCACCGGCCTTCGGCGGTGGCAGCCGGACCAGCTCGACCTCGGTCGCAGCCTGGTACACCGGTCGCGCGCTCTCGGCGACTCGCAGTTCGGGGGGGAGTGGATCCCCGGCGACACGTCGCTGCTCTTCGGGCTGCGCGTGGCGGGTGACTCCTGCTTTGATGTGTCCGACGCCACCGCATCCCTCGATCGCGGCGCGGTCGCGGGCCGATGAACATCGGAGACAAGCAGATGGCCGACGTCCGAGTCCGCCGCGCCGGGGAGCTCGATGACGGCACCCCTCAGACCCCGGGCTTGCTGCGATTGGAGGCAATCTCAGCCCGCCTCGTGGGAAGTGAGCACATCTGGATGGGGCTGTCCGTACTGCCCCCGGGCGGACGCACAGGGTGGCATCACCACGGCGATTCTGAGACCGCCCTGTACGTCCTGCGTGGCGTCGGCAGGTGGTGGATCGGTGATCGCCCCGACGACGTGCGCGAGGCTCACCCCGGGGACTTTGTCTTCGTGCCGCCGAACGTTCCGCACTGGGAGGAGAACGCCAGCACCGATGAGCCGGTGGAGATGATCGTGGCCCGCAGCACGCAGGAAGCGGTGGTCGTCAACCTCGAGGGGCCGGTCCACAGCAGCGAGGCCTGAGAGGCACCGTCGCGGCTCTGCATTGCGGCTGACGGGGTGCGTCGCCGCGAAGGCCTGCTTGACGGTGCTCGGTCGCAATCACGATACTTGGCGCCCTAGTGGAATGGCATTCCGCTGTACGGAACGGCGGGGGTTGGAGGGGCATGCCCGTGACCGAGCCGAGAAGTGACCTTGGTCAGTATGCACACGGTCAATTCCGGGTCGACTACGAAGACCGTCCCGACCATGCGGTGCTACGGGGAAAGAGGATCGCGCGCGCGCGCGAGGCGATGGATGCCGCCGACGTTGATGCGCTCCTGGTCTGGAAGAACGAAAACGTCCGGTACCTGACCAGCCTGCGAGCACAGATCATCGCAGGCAAGAGCGCCGTCCTCAATGGCTGCCTCCTGGTGCGTGACCACGACCCGATCCTCCTCTGTTCGGGAGGTGAGATCGAACGCGTCCGGCTGGTCATGCCATGGATCGAGGAGGCCTATGCGGTCCCCATCATGGAGGCACGAGGGCTGGTGGGCGGCATGGTGGAGCACACACTCAAGCCACTCTTTGAGCGGCTGCACCTGGCCACCTCCAGGGTGGGCGTCGACGAGTGCGGCTTTGCGCTGATCCAAGCGATCCACGACCGCATGCCTGATGTCCGGCTCACCGACGGCGACGCCGTGATGCAGGCCGCGAGACTGATCAAGTTCCCTGAGGAGATCGCGCTCATGGAAGAGGTGGCGGCGATCGCCGAGGGCGTCACCCAGTCCGCCATCGACGCCGTGCGCCCCGGTGTCCGCGAGACCGACGTTGTTGCCGAGGCCATGCACACGCTCTTCCGGCTGGGGGGCGAGCAGGCCCACGTGGACACACCGTTCGTGGCCTCAGGGGAGCACATGGCGCCCCCGAACCGCATCCCGTCGGACAAGATCATCCGCGACGGCGACATGGTGTTCATCGACATCGGCGCCGGCTGGTCCGGCTACTGGAGCGACATGGGCCGCACCGTCTTCTGCGGCGGCCACCCCCAGCGCCGGCAGCAGGAGGTGTACAGCGCCGTGTACCACGCGCTGATGGCCGCCACTGCAGTGATGAAGCCCGGGAGCACGAATGACGACGTGGCCCGCGCCGTGCGCGCGGTGGCCGCCGAGCACGGCCTCGCCGGCCGCTTCATCAGCCTCTTCATCGGTCACGGCATCGGCGTGGGCTCCAACGAACCGCCGTACATCGGTGAGGACCTGCCCGGCGCCGAAACCGTTGTCCTTCAAGAGAACATGACCTTCGCGGTGGAGCCGCTCATCTGGGTCCCCGGGGTTCGCGGAGGCGCGGGGGTGCGACTTGAGGACACCATCGTGGTCACGCCCGAGGGCGGCCGTTCCCTCACTCGCACCAGCTTCGACGATCGCCTGCTGCTGCCGTGACAGCCGTCAATCGGTCGCGGTGCCCTTCCGGCCTCGGCTGGCGGCGCCGGAGGGTTTACAACCGCGCGCTGCATCGTGCATGATGCAGCGCCGTGGCCCGTCACGATCTGCGCCGCGCTCCGCACCAGAGGCTGACCCAGTGATGCATCTTGCGAGACAGCGCCCGCGCCGCTGTCAGCTGCAGGCGCAACCGTGCTGCTGAACCTCACCCACGCCATCGGGTTTGGCATCGTCACCGCGTCAATCCTAGCCATCGCGACAGTGGCGCTGACCATGCAGTACTCGGTCACCAACGTCCCCAACTTCGCGCAGGGGGACATCATGACCGCCGGTGCGTTCGGCGCCTACACGACTCAGTTCGTCGTCAGCAACTTCCTGGTGGCTGCGCTGGTCGCCATGGCGGTTGGGGCGGCCATCTCCTTCTTTCTCAACTGGGCGTTGCTGCAGCCCTTCGCCCGCCGCGGTGCCAAGCCTCTCATCCTCTTCGTGGTCACGATCGGCTTCGCGTTTGTCCTCGAGAACGCGATGTTGGCCATCTTCGGTGGCTCACCTGTTCTGTACAAGCTGGGCGACAGTCCGCCCAACCAGATCGGGCCGTTCCTCCTGACCGGTCGTGACCTGGTGATCATCCTCGTCGCCATCGTGTCGTTGTCGTCTGTGCACATCGTTCTCAAGTACACCAAGTTCGGCAAGGCTCAGCGTGCGGTGGCTGACAGCACCGACCTAGCTCTCGTCTCGGGAATCGATGCCGGACGCGTGGTGCACCTCACCATGATCTGGGCGGGTGCGCTGACGGGGCTCGCCGGGTACATCCTGGCCGCCCAGGTCGGTGCTTTCGACCATTCCCTCGGTTTCACCTTTCTCCTCGTCGTGTTCGCCGCCGCGGTGGTGGGTGGGATCGGGCAGGTCAACGGCGCGATGCTCGGTGCGCTTCTCATCGGCATCGGCATGGAGGTTGCGGCGCTCTACATCGCCCCGGACTACAAGCAGTCCGTGGCCTTCCTGGCGTTGGTGATCACCATCCTGTTCCGCCCCGACGGCATCATCCCCTCGCCATCGAGAAGGGCTGTTCAACTGTGATTCAGTACCTGATCAGCATCTTCACCATCGGAGCTCTCGGCGCCATCCTCTGCTTGGGATTGAATGTCCGCTGGGGATGGTCCGGGGACTTCGACCTTGCGTTCTACGCGATGGTCGCGATCGGCGCCTACATGGGTGGAGTCACGGTGCTGCCGAAGTCGGCTCTCACCGGCGGATCAGGGTGGATTCTCGGTCTCAACCAGAACTTCTTCGTGGGTGCGCTGGTTGCGATCGCGGCCACTTCGCTCGTCTCACTGGTGCTCGGTTGGATCGCGTTGCGCCGCCTGCGCGGTGACTACCTGGGTATCACCACGGTGGCTTTCTCCCTGATCATCACCGCCGTCTTCACCCAGGAGCAGGGGCTTTTCAACGGCTTCAACGGCCTGTACAGCATCCCCTCGCCGTTTGCCGACCAGTTCGATGCCTTCACGTACCCGCTCGTCTTTCTGATCATCCTTCTTGTCGCGCTGGCGATTGTGTACACGGTCCTCGAACTTCTGTACCGAAGCCCGTGGGGCCTGGGGCTTCGCATCGTCCGCGAGGACGAGATCGCCGCCGCCGCCTTCGGCCGCAACGTGTTCAAGGCAAAGCTGACCGCGTATGTCCTCGGTGGGGCGGTGGCTGGGCTCGGTGGGTTCCTGTTTGCCAACTACCTCACGGCGTGGAACCCGGCCACTTGGAACACGATCGAGGTCTTCATCCTCTACTCCGCGATCTTCCTTGGCGGCTCAGCCAACCAGATCGGCGTCCTTCTCGGAGCCGCTGTGGTACTGATCGCGGTCCCGGAGGGCACCCGGTTTCTCCCCAACATCCCGGGCCACCCTGATCTTTTCCCGGCGGTCCGCGGCATGATCAGCGGCCTGCTGATCCTTCTGGTCCTGCGCTTCCGCCCCCAGGGATTGGTTCCCGAGCGTCGGCCGCGCGACCTGCTCCGGAGGCGCAGGCCCGTGGCGGCCGCAAATGTCACGAGCGGTCCAGGCGATGGCCAGCGTGGGTAGCCCCCTGCTCGAGGTGCGCGGGCTCGCCAAGAGTTTCGGCGGTGTGCTGGCCGTGGTCGACTGCAACATCACCGTGATGCCGAACAGCGTCGTCGGTCTGATTGGTCCCAACGGCGCCGGCAAGAGCACGGCCATCGACCTGATCTCCGGCTTTCGCGCGCCGGACGCCGGCACTGTCACCTTCGACGGGCGCGCCATCCAGGGTTGGAACGCCCATCGCGTCGCCGGCGTCGGCATGGTACGGACCTTCCAGACCGCTCGGGAGTGGAAGAACCTCACCGTGATGGACAACATGCTGGCTGCCGCGCCGCAGCAGGGCATGGACACCATGTGGCGCGCCTTTGCGACGCGGCGCAGGCTCGCGGCCTTCGACGCGGCCAACCGTGCACAGGCCCGGCAGCTGCTCGAGGTGTTCGGTCTCAGCAAGCTCACGGACGACCTGGCGGGCACCCTCAGCGGTGGGCAGAAGCGTCTGCTCGAGTTCGCGCGCATCGTGATATCCGGCGCACGCATGGTGATCCTCGACGAGCCGCTCGCCGGCGTCAACCCGGTCCTGCATGCCGCGATGCTCGAGGCCGTCCGCCACCTGGGCGAACGCAACATCACGTGTCTTGTCGTCGAGCACAACCTCTCGTGGATCGAGCGCGCCTGCGACGATGTTGTGGTCATGGCGCTGGGCAGCACCATCGGGAATGGCTCGATGGAGATGCTGCGTCACGACGCCGCCGTCATCGATGCCTACTTGGGCGAAGTCGCCTCGAATGCTTAGCGTCGCCACCGAACCCGACACAGCCATTCTCGACGTGCAGGCGATCACCGCCGGCTACGGAGGCGCGCCGATCATCCATGAGATGTCACTGCGCGCCACCCGCGGCAAATTGACCGCGCTGGTCGGACCGAACGGCGCGGGCAAGTCGACCTTCATCAAGGTTGTTGCCGGGCTGATCAAGCCGACCGGCGGCCGGATCGTTCTCGACGACATCGACGTGACCGGGGTCCCAGCGCAGCTGCTCGTCCGCCGGGGCATCTCGTATGTGCCCCAGGTCTCCAACGTCTTTCCGACGCTGACTGTGCTCGAGAACCTGGAGATGGGCGCGTACACGCGTCGCCACGGGGTAAAGGAGAAGATCACCGAACTGTGTGAGATGTTTCCCGACCTTCAACCCGCACTCAAGCGTCAGGCGCGCACGCTCAGCGGCGGGCAGCGGACGATGCTGGCGATTGCTCGTGGACTCATGCTCGACCCCCACGTCCTGCTGCTGGACGAGCCCACTGCGGGCTTGGCACCCAAGTTCATCGACAGGGTCTGGGAGCAGGTATTGAAGGTGCGCGAGCTCAACGTCGCCGTGGTGATCGTTGAACAGAACACGCGACGTACGTTGACGCATGCCGACTGGGCATGCGTGATGGTCCTGGGTCGTAACGCCCTCGGGGGCACGGGAAAGCAATTGCTTGACGACCCCGAGGTCGTCAATCTGTACATCGGCAAGGAGGTATGACCAGTTGAAATCCCTGACCAACGCGAGGCGGCGAACGCTCGTGATTCGGTCCGCAGCGGTCTCCGGTGTTCTTGTTCTTGCCGCATGTGGCTCCAGCGGAGGCAGCAGCGGAAGCTCGAGCAGCGGTGGCGGCACCGGGCCCATCACCATGGCCATGGTCGGTCCGCTCACCGGCTCGGCCGCATCCCAGGGCATTCCAATTCTCGAGGGAGCCAAGGCGGCCACCAAGTACATCAACGACAACGGAGGCATCCTCGGCCGCACCCTGACGCTTGACCAGGTTGACACGGTCGGCGACCCGGCGGACGCCGTCCCGGCGCTCAACAAGGAGATCCCATCCGGCAACCCGGTGGCGTTGATCGGCCCGATCACGCTTGAGATCAAGGCCCTGCAGCCGATCTTCGACCGCAACCACATTGTCGACGGCTTCAACGGCGGGTCGGTGCAGTACGACACCAACACCGACAACTGGTTGTGGCGCTGCAACGCATCAGATTCCGAGCTGGGCGTGGCCATGGCGTTGGAGGCGTACAAAAAGGGTTACCGGAACGCCGCGCTGTTCGTTTCCAACTCGTCGTCGACGGAGACCCTGATCCCGGTCATCCAGAAGGCCTTCAAGGCACTCGGCGGCACCATCGCTGGGACCGTCACTGTGAGCGTCGGACAGCCGTCGTACCTCTCCGAGGTGCAGCAGGTGGTCAACCTCCATCCCGACGTCATCTTCACGCAGATGGAGCCGAACACCGGGTCCGTGGCCGTGGCCAACTTCCAGGAGATCAACAACCTGTCAATCCCGTTCATCGGGACCGACCTCACGGCCGGTAGCGACTTCGTGACGGCGATCAACACCGGGGTCGCCCATGCCCACTTCATCTCGGTTGAAGGCAGCAATGCGCTGACCTCCAGCGGCCAGACCTTTACCAATGTGTACCAGCAGGTCAACGGCCACCCGCCGCTGGCCGCGTCGGGGTACGCGTACGACTGTGTCGTCGACTTCGCGCTGGCGATGACCAAGGCCGGCACCTCGGATCCCAACGTCTGGGTCAACGACATCACTGCCGTGTCCAACCCGCCGGGAACGCAGGTCGGCGACTACAAGCAGGCTGTGGCGATGATCAAGGCCGGTACCAAGATCGACTACGCGGGCGCCAGCGGTCCGATGGACTTCGACAAGTACCACAACGTGACGGGGGCGTGGGACGTAGTCCAGGCCACCGGGGACGCAGCGGGCACTTTTGCCACCCTCGAGACGCTCCAGGGTACCGACATCCAGGCGGTCATCAACAAAGAGAGCACCGGCTAGCTCCGATGCGACGGTGGGGGCCCTCGCCGTGAGGGTCCCCACACGCGTCCGTCAACGCCGGCTCGCCAAGGAGAGGAGAAGAACGTGACACTTCGCTGGGGGATCGTGGGACCGGGCGGCATCGCGGACCGAGAGATGGCGCCGGCGATGAGCATCGACCCGAACAGCGAGCTGGTGGCGGTGGTCGCACGCGATCCCGACAAGGCGGCTGCCTTCGCCGCCAAGCATGGCGCGACCTGGTCGGGCACGGACTACGCCGCGATGCTGGCACGCCCAGATGTCGACGTCGTTCTTGTCACCACGCCCAACGGACTGCACACCGAGCAGGTGATCGCCGCCGCGCGGGCGGGGAAGCACGTGCTCTGCGACAAACCACTCGGCCTCACCGCCGTCGAAGCTGAACGCGCGACGTCCGCGTGCGCCGAGGCCGGCGTCAAGCTCGGGCTGAACTTTCAGACCCGCTACCACCACTGCTTCGAGGAGGCGAAGCGGGTCATCCAATCCGGCGAGCTCGGAGCCGTGAGCCATGTCCAGGTCGATGC
>JALYTM010000206.1 GCA_030854305.1 Candidatus Dormiibacterota bacterium | reverse complement strand
GTGGTCGCCGTCGCGAGGAACGAGCCCGATTGACCCGCCATCGAATCGTTGAGGCGGCCATCCGACTCTTCCTCGAACGGGGTTACGTCGCCACCACCGTGGAAGCGATCGCTCGCGAGGCCGGCGTCGCTCCAGCCACCGTCTATCAAGCGTTCGGGACCAAGCAGGCGATCTTGGCCGCGGGGCTCGACCTCACCATCGCAGGCGACCCCGGACATGTCCCGGTGCTTGAGCGCGATTGGGTACGGGCCGCGCGAGAAGAGCCCGATCCACGGCAGCGGCTCAGCCTCGTCCTCGAGCACACGACAGACATCGCCGCTCGCACTGCACGCATCAAGGAGGTCATGCGGGACGCTGCCGCCATTGAGCCATCCGTCCACGACCTCATCCGGCAGGATCATGAGCGCCGCTACCGGACTCAGCAGGCACTCGTCCAAATCATCGTCGGCAAGGGGACAGCTCCTTCTGCGTGGTCAGGCCATCCCGCCGCGGACACATTCTTCGGCCTGGTCAACAGCGACACGTTCAGGCTCTTGGCCGGCCATCTCGGCTGGACGCTTGGAGAATGGCGCGAGTGGCTCTTCCATCTGCTCAGCGGCGAACTATTCGGGGACGACAGCGGCAGCAAAGCCTAGGCGACAGCGGGCTCACCTGCGGCGCTCAGCACCATGTCGATGGCCGGTTTGGCAACCCGCAGATACGCCGCGGTCGGCTGATTGTACGAGGCAGACGCCAGCCTGCTCGCAGCGCCGATGGCCTCGGACAGGGCGGCGCGGAGGTGAAGATCACGATCGTGATCCTCCTCGCTGACGTCGACCGCGATCATGAGGTTGCGCAGCTCGAGGAGGTCATCGTGAAGCATCTGGCGGTCGGCGCCGACCGGTCCCTCGGCGGGCTCCTGGGTCCTCGGAATCATCGCCTCGGTCTCGGCAGCCCGCATCATGTTCGCCAGCTCGGAGATCAGCTCCGACGCGCGCTCGCCGTACGCCCGATGCACCCACCCGGCGGCTTCCGCGGGCCTAATGGTCACAGCTGGCGGACGGCCGAACCTGCGTCGACTCACCTCTCTCCTCAGCTCCGCGCGACGATGATCTCCCCGTCGTGCCACTCGGGGTCGGCGTCCATGAGGTCCCGCAACTGCCGGAACCGCTTGTCCTGTTCAGGGGTGCTGCTGTTGGAGGTGTAGGCCTCCTTGCTGTCCCAGGTACTGGCGACCCAGTACTCTCGCGGATTCGCGTCCGCCCGGTAGACGACCACGCTTTGCGAACCGGGCGCCGTCTCCCTCATCAGCTCTTCGGCGAGCTGCTCGAGCTCCTTCTCCTTGCCTTCCTTCACCAACCAGCGCGCGACGGTTCCGTACATCTCAGGTCCTCCGTTTCCTTGGTGGGCGCACAGTATGTCGCGCGCGTGGGACCGTCGTCCACCATCTGAGCCTGTCATCTGTGCCGCCGCGCGGATTGGTACGCGGTGGAGCGCTCTGCGGCCGAGGAGCCAGGGGGAGGGCGGCGCTCACCACGGGCCGTAGTCGTCGCTGTTGGCCGCCTGCAGCCCCTTGAGGTAACCCGCTCGCTCGTGGGCGGCTCCGTCCTCTCCGGGCGCCAGCGAGAGCAGTCCGCGCAGATCGCCGACCGCTGCGAACCCCTTGCGTGCCATCCAGTCGGAGAGGCCGTCAAGGAGCACCGCCGTGTACTCGGGGCCGTACCGAAGGAGCGCCGACGCAGTCATCACCACATCAGCTCCGGCCAACAGGTACTTGACCACGTCGGCCGGTGCGTCGACGCCGGTCGTGGCCGCCAGCGCCGCGTTCACCCTTCCCCGCAGGATCGAGATCCACGTGCGCGGCAATCGAGATTCCGCCGGGTTGGAGAGATCCACGGAGGACACCATGGAAATGGTCTCCGAGTCGATATCCGGCTGGAGGAACCGGTTGAAGAGAACCAGTCCGTCAGCGCCGGCCTGGTCCAGCCTCAATGCCATCTCACCTGTCGAGCTGAAGTGCGGACCCAGCTTGACCGCCACAGGGATCGTCACGGCGGCCTTCACGCGGGTGAGGACGTCGATGTGCCGCTGCTCCACATCCCGTCCCAACGTGTGCGGGTCGCCGGGCACGTAGTAGATGTTCAACTCGATCCCGGCGGCCCCGGCGTCCTGCATCGCGCGTGCGTAGGCGGTCCAACCACCCGGCGTGACGCCGTTGAGGCTGCCGAAAACCGGCACATCGACCGTCGCCACAGCGCGCTCCAGCAGGTTCAGGTAGCGCACCGGGCCGACCTCGACGTCGGCGGCTGCGGGGAGGTAGGACAGGGACTCACCGAAGCTCTCGGTGCCGGCGTCCGCGAGCCGTGCGTTCTGCTCCGCCTCGCGGCGCAACTGCTCCTCGAAGAGCGAGTACAGGACGACCGCGCCGACCCCGGCGTCGGCCAGACGTTGGACCCCGCCGACGGTGTAGGAGAGGGGCGAGGCGGACGCCACCAGTGGGTTGCGCAACTCGATGCCCATGTAGACAGTCGAGAGCTGCATCAGTGCTCCTTGCGGGTGTCGACCGGGAAGTGCTGTGCGCCGCGGGTCGCCATCTCCTCGTACACGTTCCAACGCTGCTCGATCGCGTCCTGTGCGAGGCCGAGAAGGCGTTCCGCCTCTTCAGGGTCGGAGTTGACGAGCACGCGGTAGCGCAGTTCGCGGTAGATGTAGTCTGCCAGTGGAAGGTGCGGCCGCGGCGAGTCGAGCAGGAACGGATTGCCACCGGCCGCCCGCGCCACCGGGTCGTAGCGGACCAGGGGCCAGTGCCCGCTGGCGACGGCGCGATATTGCTGGTCAAGCCCATTCCGCATCTCAATTCCTTGGGCAATGCAGTGGCTGTAGGCAATCACGAGCGACGGCCCGTCGTAAGCCTCCGCTTCACGGAAGGCGCGCAGGGTCTGCTGTGGATCGGCGCCCATCGCGACCCGAGCGACATACACGTTGCCGTATGCGATCGCCTGCAGTGCCAGGTCCTTCTTCGGCACCGTCTTGCCTGCTGTGGCGAATTTGGCGACCGCGCCGAGCGGCGTCGCCTTGGACATCTGGCCACCGGTGTTGGAGTAGACCTCGGTGTCGAGAACCAGGACGTTGACGTTTTGCCCGGTGGCGAGGACGTGGTCGAGGCCACCGGATCCGATGTCGTACGCCCAGCCGTCGCCGCCGACGATCCACACACTGCGCCGCACCAGGTGGTCGACAACGCTGCTCAGGTCGGCGACGGCTGGCCCGTCGAGCGCAACGAGGCGACGCTTCAGCTCATCCACCCGCTCACGCTGCGAGCGGAGTTCTGACTCGCGAAGCTGCGACGCCTCGAGGATGCTGTCCACCAGTTCCGGGCCAACCACGTCGCGCAGTTCGGTGAGGCGCATCCGGGCCAGCTCGGTGTGCTTGTCGACGGTGAGCCGGAAGCCGAGCCCGAACTCCGCGTTGTCTTCGAACAGGGAGTTCGACCAGGCAGGGCCACGCCCGTCGGCGTCGCTGGTCCACGGCGTGGTGGGGAGATTCCCGCCGTAGATGGAGGAGCAGCCGGTGGCGTTGGCGACCATCAGCCGGTCACCGAACAGCTGTGAGAGGAGCTTGATGTAGGGCGTCTCTCCGCAGCCCACGCAGGCGCTGGAGAACTCGAAGAGCGGCTGCAGGAACTGCGTACCGCGCACCGTGCCGAAGTCGACGCGTGCCCGATCGGCCACTGGCAGGGTCTCGAAGAACGCTATGTTTTCGCGTTCGGCAGCCACGATGGGGAGTCGGGGTGCGAGGTTGATGGCCTTGCGCGCGGGGTCGCCGGGAGCCGGCGCCGGACAGGCTTCGACGCACAGGGCGCATCCGGTGCAGTCCTCGACGTACACCTGCAGCGTGTAACGCGTGTCCGGCAGGCCGCGCGCTGCCAGGGGCGCGGTGCGGAACGCTGATGGCGCGCCGGCGAGCCGGGACTCGTCGTAGTACCGTGACCGGATCACGCTGTGCGGGCAGACGAAACTGCAGTTGC
>JALYTM010000205.1 GCA_030854305.1 Candidatus Dormiibacterota bacterium | reverse complement strand
GTGCAGGCGGTCCCCGCGGATGCGCCGGCCGCCGAGGTCGACCCCGCACTCGGTCGCCAGCCGCAGCGCGGCGTCGGCGAGGCGCTCGCGCGGCGCCACCTCGCCTTTGGGCAGGGCGCGGCGGCTGGTGAGGACCTGCAGGGCGCGGCTGGAGGAGGCCCCGGGCTCGACGTCGAAGCCGAACACCACGATCCCAACGGCGATCCCCGCCTGCGTCCTAGCCATCACGCGACCTCCTGTGTTTGTGCTGATTATGGCACAAACTTCCGGCTCGAGACCGGACCCGGTGCGCCTGGCAGGTTTGGCGCGCGCCTGTGGCGATGGCGGCGCTGGTGGGCGGGGCAGGATTCGAACCCGCGGCCCTCTCGGTGTAAACGAGACGCTCTGACCAGCTGAGCTACCCGCCCGGTGGGGGCACTGTAGCGCCGATCAGGCCTGTCGGGGCGTGCCCTCTCCGGCCTCGGCCGGTGAGGTCAGCGAGGTGTGCACGACGCCCTCGTCGATGCGATCGATGCGATCGCTCAGAACCTCCCACTCCCCGCCGAGGAGCCCGCTCTTCACCACCACGCCACGGAAGATGTCCTCCTGTTCCGCGGCGAGGACGCGGTGGACCATGCCCAGCTCCCTGCCGTCGGCGCCGAGCACCCGCCAGCCCTCCTTCACCGCGCGCCAGGAGAGAGTGGGTGCGGCGGGGGCGGGCCGGAGGAACGCCCCGGGTTTGGATCCCGACGTGACCGTGCGGGTGGAGCCGTCTGCCGCTCCCACGATCACCTCGTCGGCCATTCCGAGGAAGAGGCCGTGGCCGACCACTCCGGGGACAGCGTCGAGCCGGGCGGCCAGGCTTTCAGGGTCGGCGATCACCTCGAACAAGCCGTCGGCGATGAGGTTGCCGTTGTCGCTTCGCAGCGGCTTCCCGGAGCCGTCACGGCGCAGCTGGAAGGAGGCGCCGCACTCGGCCAGCAGGGTGGCTGTGTGCGGCCAGCCGAACGCCAGCGCCTCCACCGGCACCGCGCCCGACAGCTGCGCCCGGAGCTTCCCCTCGTCGGCCACCACCACGAAGCGCCGGGCAGCGGCGGCAACGATCCGCTCGCGTACCAACGCGCCGCCCCGGCCCTTGATGAGGCGCAGGTCGGGGTCGACGAGGTCGGCCCCGTCGACGCCGAGGTCCACCCCCCGGCTGTCCAGCTCGACCAGCGCGACGCCGTATCGTGTGGCCATCTGGGCGCTCGCCAGCGACGTGGCCACCGCGGAGACCGACAGTCCCGCGCGCACCCGAGCACCCACCGCCTCGATGAACCAGCGCGCCGTGCTGCCGGTCCCGAGGCCGACAGTCATGCCGTCCGTGACCAGTTCGGCCGCCTTCTCACCGGCGGCGCGCTTGGCCGTCTCCCTGTCGTCCATGACAGCAGAGCGTAGCTCAGACGTCCCGTCGCGCCGGTGACGAGAGCCCCGGCCAGTCCGCACCCGCTCACGCGATGCGGCGGCGCAGCTCCATGAAGGGCAGCGTGTCGGCGGTACCCTCGGGCTGGCGCATGAATGCCTCCTGGGCGCTGAAGATCGCTTCGATCAGCTCCGCGGGGTTGAGGCCGGGTCGCGCCACGACGCCGCGCCGGCGGAGGGCGATCACCACCCGTACCGGGACCGCGCTCCCGCGGAGGTTGACCTCCTCCAGCTGCGTGAGCAGGCCGTCGAGCTCGCAGAGCACATCACGCCGACGCAGTCGGACCTCCTCCTGCTCATCGATCCAGGTCAGCTGGCTCAGCACCCGGTTGCGAACGAAGGTTGCCATCCGGAGGTCCCTTCGGGATACGCGCCCAGCTCGGGGGTGGAAAACGTGGAGGAGACGAGCCGAGTGGGAGAGCGATCCTTTGGACCGCATGGTAACGGCATTGACGTCGCTTGAACAGGGCTTTGTGGGTTTGCGTCGACATGTCGGCGCAGCGCTGGTCATCCTTTCGCAAATCGGCGACTGTGTGTGAGTGCACTCGCCCACGCCCAGCGCCAGAGTCAGGCGGAGCTGGCCACCACCGGCTTGGCGCCATCGCGACCGACTGCGGCAGCGACCGTCGCCGCCACCTCGGCCTGGACCCGGGTGCTCGCCGGGCGCGGTTCCCGTCCCATCAGCGCGGCGAGGTCGGCGACCAGGCGCTCGCCCAGCACCGAGACCTCGGGCAGCGGCTCGACGCCGAGCGACTGGAGCGAGGCCACCCCCGCGCCCTCGATGCCGCACGGGATCACCTGTGAGAACCAGTCGAGGTCCGTCGACACGTTGAGCGCGGCGCCGTGGGTGGTGACACCTCCGGCGAGCTTCACGCCGATCGCGGCCAGCTTCTGACCCCCCACCCAGATCCCGGTGTACGGCGGCCGGCGGCGAGCCTGCACGCCGCAGGCGGCGACGGTGGTGATCATCGCCTCCTCGAGGGCGCGGAGATGGGCGATGACGTCGCCCAGCCCGGGATGACCTCGGAAGGGGAACGCCCGGGCGATGAGTACGATGGGGTAGGCAACCAGCTGCCCCGGGCCGTGGAACGTCACAGAACCGCCGCGGTCCACCTCGACATACTCGGCACCGCGCCCGGTCAGGTGGTCGATGCCGAAGGGCAGATGGTCGGGTGAGCCGTTGCGCCCCATCGTGTACACGGCGGGATGCTCGACCAGCACGACCACGTCGTCGATCTCGTCCCGCGACCTCAGTTCCGCGAGACGGCGCTGGAGTGCCCAGGTGTCGCGGTAGGGAATACGTCCGAGCCAGACATGCTCGAGCGCTTCCGCCGGGGTCACGCCGTACTCGCCGCCAGCGCCTGCTCGTGGGCGTGGTAGGAGCTGCGCACCAGCGGACCGCTCTCGACGTGGCTGAAGCCGAGCCACAACCCGTAGGCCTTGAGCTCGGCGAACTCCTCGGGGGTCCAGAAGCGGACCAGCGGGTGGTGTTTGAGGGACGGGCGAAGGTACTGGCCGATGGTGACGATCTCCACGTCGTGAGACCGCAGGTCGCGCAACAGCCGCCGCACCTCGTCCATCTCCTCGCCGAGGCCGAGCATGAGGCCGCTCTTGGTCCGGCTGCGCGGCTCGAGGCGCTTCGCCTCTTTCAGGAGCGACAGCGACTGGTGGTAGCCGGCCTTGGGGCGCACCCGCGCGTACAGCCGCGCGATCGTCTCGAGGTTGTGGTTGAAGATCTCGGGCGCGGCCGCCATCACCACCCGCAGCGAGTCGATGCTGCCGTTGAAGTCGGGGGTCAGCACCTCGATGGTGGTCCCCGGCGCCTGCCGGCGGATCTCGCGGATGGTGTCGGCGAACAGCTCCGCGCCGAAGTCGGGCAGGTCGTCGCGGTCGACCGACGTCACCACCGCGTGGGCCAGGCCCATGGTCGCCACCGCCTCACCGACGCGACGGGGCTCGTCGGCGTCGACGTCGCCCCCGCGCCGTCCGCTGGTCACTGCGCAGAACGCGCAGGCACGGGTGCAGACTTCGCCGAGGATCATGAACGTGGCGGTCCCGTGGCTCCAGCACTCGGCGATGTTGGGGCAGCGCGCCTCCTCGCAGACGGTGACGAGGTCGAGGCCCCGCATCAGTCCCTTGACCTGGGTGTAACCCTCCCCCGCCGGCAGCTTGACGGTCAGCCAGTCCGGGCGGCGCTCCACGCCCTCGGGCAGCAGCCGCTGGTGCAGGGGGCGGGTGTCCTCAGGGCGGCTCGCGCGCGGTGTGGGCGTCAGCGGGATGTCGCGCATACGTGCCTCACTGTACAACGCACCCCGGGGCGGCCGGACACTGCGCGACAATCGCCGCCGTGACCATCAGCGTTCCCTCCCCGCACAACGAGCCCGCCCTCGCGTACGCCCCCGGCTCCGCTGAGCGCGCTGAGGTGCGGCGCACGCTGGACGGCCTCGCCGCCGCTGCCCCCCATCGCCTGCCGATGCGCATCGATGGCCGCGACGTCGACGGTGACGGCGCGCAGCTCTCGGTCTCGGCGCCCCACCGGCACGACCAGGTACTCGCCGCCGCGCGCGAGGCCACGGC
>JALYTM010000204.1 GCA_030854305.1 Candidatus Dormiibacterota bacterium | reverse complement strand
CACCATGGCGCCGGCGACGAGGAACACCGCCGGGAGAAGGCCGAGCAGGATACCGTTGCGCACGGTCAGCCGCCGCCGAGGGTGGCGGCGATCCGGGTCAGACCGGTGCCGATGACCGGGACGACGCGGCCGGCGAGCACGCCGAACACGAGCAGGAAGACAACTGCCGGCCAGAGGTAGCTGAGCTCCAGCGCACCGGTGTCACGGACCCTCGCGAACTCCTCGCGCGCCGGTCCGAAGAAGACGCGCTGCGCCGCCCACACCAGCGCCGCGGTGCTGACCGCCAGCGTCGCCATCACGAACACGGTGGCGTACGGGTGAACGTGGAACACGCCGAGGAAGAGCATCAGCTCGGCGCTGAACCCGGCCAGGAGTGGTGCGCCCAGCGCGGCCAGGCACGCGAAGATCCAGAAGCCGCTCAGCCGCGGAGCCTGGTTGGCAAGGCCTCCGAGCCGGTCGAACGACGTGGTGCGCGTGCGGCCCTCGATGGCTCCGCACAACAGCAGCAGCAGGCCGGCGCTGAAGCCCCCCGCGACCAGCTGCAGCACGGCGCCGGTCAGCGAGATGGTGTTGGGTGCCGAAATCGCAAGCAGGACCAGTGACATCTGGCCAACGCTCAGCGCGGCGACCATTCGTCGCAGGGTCGGCTGCGAGACCGTGAGCAGCACGCCCCAGGCTGCGCTCAGCACCGCGAGAACCATGAGGACGTTGCCGAACCGCTGCGCCTGGACCGGGAACAGCCCCAGCGCGAACCGCAGCATGCCGTACCCCGACAGGCGCACCACCACCCCGGCGATGATCGCTGCCACACCTGAGCTGGCCACCTCCTGTGCATCGACCACCCACGAATGCAACGGCACCACCGCGAAGCTGATCGCAAACGCGGTGAAAGCAAGCCAGAAGCCCGCGACCCCGACGCGGTCCGAAAACCTGGGGTTGAGGAGGTCGTTGAGGTCCGAGCTGTGGCTGCCGCTGTGCACCACCACGAGCAGGAACGACAGCATCAGCAGCACCGAGCTGACCAGCACCGCAATCCCCGCCCGGGCCGACGCCCGCTCGCGTCCGGGACCGCCGAAGCAGCGCAGCAACAGGAACAGTGGCACCCCCTGCATGGCGAAGAAGAGCACGAACAGCACCAGGTCGGTCGCACACAACGCTCCGTTGACCGCGGTTTCCAGCAGAAGCAGCAGTCCGCAGTAGAGCCGAATGCGTTCGCGCCGCTTCCATGACGCCAGGAACACACAGCCGAACAGCACCGTGCTCAGCGTCAGCAGGCTGAGGGTCACGCCGTCGGCGCTCAGGTGGTAGTGGATGGCGAATGCGAACCCGGCGATCCAGGTCCCCGTCTCCTCGTGCAGCTGGTCGGGTGTCGCCGCCACGCCGAGGGAGACGGCGGTTCCCATGGTCAGCAGCGTCAACGCCAGCGCCGTGGCCGACGCCAGGAGTGCGAGCGAGCGCACGCGGCTCCGCTGCTCATCGGTGCGATCGGGCAGGAACACGATCGCGATCGCCGCCAGCGTGGTGGCCCACACCACGGTGCTGAGCAGCATCGACGGCAGCTCGAACCCGGTGGCAGCCGTCGCCGGCGTGGTGGTGACGGCAGGCGCCGGCGTGGACAAACTCGGTGGCACCGTCGTCCCCGGCACCGGGACCGTCGAGGCCGGTGCAGTCGTCCCCGGCAGGCTCGGGGCCGTGGTAGCCGCCAGCATGGGCTGGAACGCCGCGAGCAGGCGTGGCGCCTGCTGCACCGTCGAGGCGGCCGCGTACGCCAGCTGCACGGCGCTGATCATCGAATCACCACCGGGAAATGGCCGGTGATGGCCAGGACGGATGCGACGACCACGACCGCGACCACGGCCATGGATGCCGCCAGCGAAACGCCGACAGGCCCGGTGTGCAGCCGGTTGAGGAGGGCACTGAGCGCGCCGGTGGTCTCGGCCACGGAGTCCACGATGGGTTCGAGCACCTGCCTGTCGACGGTGTCCAGCCCCGACCCGGCGGTCGTGAATACCCGGCCGACCCACGGGGTGAGGCGCTCCGCCGGAGTCGAGCCGCCGAGGATGACACCGGCCCGACTCCACCTCGACAGCACCCGGGCGCCGGCCGCCCGCCGCTCCGGAGCGAAGAGGAACCATGCCGCCGCGCCACCACCAACACCGAGCACCAGCGCGAGCAACAGCGCCCAGCCGTTGACCGCGAGCACCTGGCGGACCGGCCCGAAGAAGACGAAATGGGTGAAGAAGTTGAGGCCGGGGATGTTGACCACGGCGCAGACCACGGCCGCCAGTGCAGCCAGGCTGACCGCCCGGACCAATGGCGCCTCCGCTTCCCTCAGGCGTGACGCGTCGAACCCTCGCCGGCGCGCGGGGTCGCCGCCGGTGACCAGCCAGAACACCCGGAAGGCGTAGAGCGAGGTCAGCGCCATGGCCGCCATCACACCGCCGGCAACCACGACCACAACCAGCGTCGCCGACTTCCCCCCGATCGGCGACGTGTTGCGGAACGTCGCGGAGAGAACCGTGTACGTGTTGAGGCTCAACCCGCTCACACCCAGCGCCCACACCAGGAGCCCGACGGAGGTGCGCGGCATCCGTTTCCAGGCGCCCCCATGGTCGCCGAGCTGGTGGCTCCGGTACCGGCGCGCGATGTTCCCCGCGCAGAGGAAGAACAGCACGGTGAGCGCCGACGACGTCAGCAGGACGAACATCGCCGGGCTGTACCCGCCCATCCCGAGCGTGGCCAGCAGCATCCCCGCCTGGCTGCTGACCGCGAAGGCGCCGAGCCGGAACAGGTCACGCTGAGCAAGGGCGAACAGTGCGCCGGTCACCGCCGTGACCGTGCCCACCAGGGCGAGCACGGTGAGAACGTGGGGAGCCTCCACCACCTCCGGGTAGACGCGAGCGAGCAGCAGCGCCGCGCCCAGCGGTGCCGACATCGCGACCAGGGCCAGCCCGGCGACCGGCGCGTCGGTCACCCCGAGCAGCCACACGTGCAGTGGGCCGACGGCGGCGTGGATCACAGCGGCTACCAGGAACAGCACCGCGAGCACCACCAGGGACCGCGTACCCACGCCGAGGACGGCGCCGGCGTGGGCGGCGTGCCACAGCGGGGCGAGCGCCGAGAAGGCGAACGGGTCGTTGGTGGTCAGCCCGACGGGGGCCGCCTGTTGTGAGACCGGCCCACCGAAGCGCGAGAACGTGAAGACGATCGCGACCAGAAGTGCGAGGTCGGCGACGCGGAGAAGCACGAAGCTGCGAGTCGCCGCCGCGGCCACCTCGGCACGGCGCCACACATGCGCCGCCAGGAACCAGGCCGCAACCCCGGCGATCTCCCACCCCATCCAGAACTGGAACAGCGTTGGCGCGGCGATCATCACCAGCAGCCCGAAGGTGAGCGCGTTGCTCACCCAGGAGAAGCGGCGGAACCCCTCCTCCGCCCGGGCCGAGACCAACGCATGCGACTGCGCGACCACCGACAGGAACAGCACGGAGGCCATGAACGTCACGCTCAACGGATCGACGCGGATGCCCCAGGTGAGCAGGAACTCGCCCGGAAACGACGAGGTGCCTGACGCTCCCGGTGTCACCTGCAGGTCCCAGAACGTCTGCACGTTCTGGTAGTCCGGGATCTGGTGGGTCAGCCGGAATACCAGCAGCACCAGTGCGGTTCCCAACGCCAGTGAGGTGAACGCGATACCGACCTGGGCGGCGCGGCGCGGCGTTTCGGCGAGGAACGAGGCGCCGATCGCCACCAGCGGCAGCGCCACCGCGGCCCACGCGAGGTTGAGGATGATGTTCACGTCAGGCGTCCAGCTCGCTGAGGTCGTCGAGGTCCGCGGTTTCCGCCCGTCGCCACACCAGCGCGACCACCGCCCCCCCGACCACCAGCTGCGAGCAGAGCGCCGCGATCATGACCAGGGCGAACGCGTCGCCGGTGTGAGGGATCACACCGTTGCCACTCTCGGCGACACCGACGGCGCCGACCACAGGCGCGCTGAACAGGATGCTCAGCGAGGCC
>JALYTM010000203.1 GCA_030854305.1 Candidatus Dormiibacterota bacterium | reverse complement strand
TCGGCCAGGCGATCAGCGGCAACCAGATCCAGATGCTGTGGCAGTACACCGGAACCGAGCTCGGCGCGCAGTACCTCGGCGTGAGCCCGACCATCGCCGATCTCGACCTGGCCTTTGCCAAGGTGCAACAGCTCGATGCCGCCAAGGGACTGTGCTGGACCAGCGAGACCAAGTTCAACGACACCAACGGCATCGGCGTCCGCAGCGCCGACACCGCTAAGTTCGGCACCACCCTGACCAGCTTCACCGCCTACCTGCAGCAGCACACCGACGTGAAGATCTGCATCGCCTCGGAATTCCGCACCCGCGGTGACGGATTGCCCGGCCTGGCCAGTACATACGGCTCGGTGTGGGCGTCCTACCCGGGCCTGACTGACGTCTCGGCGGGCGGTGAGAAGGTGCTCGCCAACAACCAGTGCGACGCCGCCGAGGTGTACACCACCGACGCCGCCCTGGCGGCGGACAACCTGGTGGCGCTCCAGGACGACAAGAAGCTGTTTCCCGCCGACAACGCAGGCCTGATAGTGCGCGCCGACGTGCTCGCAGCTCACCCGGCCATCGCCAACCTCATGGCCCCGATCGCGGCCAAGCTCACCACCGACGTGATGGTGGGGCTGAACAAGCAGGTCGACGTCGACGGCATGAGCATCACCGCCGTCGCCACCGCCTGGCTGACCCAGAACGGCTTCTAGGCCCCAGCGCGCCTGAGCTGCCGCGCCGGCCCTGGGGACGTGTCCGGGGTCAGACGGTGGCGACGGGCAGCGGTCGCAGCGAGCGGCCGCCGTCGCCGAGACCGGTCGGCAACGGCTGACCGGCTGCCAGGAGCCGCGCGTCCTCGGCGGCGATCTCGTCGATCTCGGTGATCAGCGCCGCGATCAGCTGCTCCTGCGGGAGCGAGGCAATCACCTTGCCGCCCTTGTAGAGGATGCCCTTCTGGCGACCGCCGGCGATGCCGATATCGGCGTGCATGCCCTCTCCCGGGCCGTTGACCACGCAGCCCATCACCGACACGTTGATGGTGCGGCGCACCGCCTGCAGTGCCTCCTCGACACGCTTGACCATCGGGAACATGTCGATCTCCAGCCGGCCGCACGTGGGGCAGGCGATGAGATTGGGGCCACTCCCCTTCTCGCTGAGGTTCTGGAGGATCTGGCGGCCGACGCGCACCTCGTCCTCCGGCTCGCCCACGAGCGACACGCGGATGGTGTCGCCGATGCCCTCCGCCAGCAGGATGCCGATGCCCATCGCGCTCTTGACGCTTCCGGACTCGACGGGGCCTGCCTCGGTGAGCCCGAGGTGCAGCGGGTAGCGATTGCCGAGCGCCGCGAACTTGCGGTTGACGGCGATGTTGGTGAGCACGTCGCTCGCCTTCAGCGAGACCTTGATGTTGCGGAAGTCCAGCTCTTCAAGGATGCGGATGTGCCCGAGCGCCGCGTCCACCATGTGCTGGGCAGCCTCGTCGATGCTGGCACCTCGGCCGCGGTCGAGGTCCTTGCGCTGCGGGATGCTGCCGCTGTTGACACCGATGCGGATCGGCACGTTGCGAGCGCCCGCCTCGGTGGCGATGTCGCGCACCTTGGCGGGGTCGGTGATGTTGCCTGGGTTGAGCCTCAGGCAGGCGATGCCCGCCTCGAGCGCTCGCAGCGCCAGCGGCGCGTCGTAGTGGACATCGGCGATCACCGGGATCGGCGATCCCTTGACGATCTCACGCATGGCCACGCCCGCCTCGGGCGTGTCGCAGGTGACCCGGATGATGTCGGCGCCGGCCTTGGCAGCGCGCTCGATCTGGGCCAGGGTCGCGCTGACGTCCTCGGTCTGCGTCTTGGTCATCGTCTGCACCGGGATCGGCGCGGCGCCTCCGACGACGACGCCGCCGACGTTGACCGGAACCGTGGCGCGACGTTTGATCGTGCTGCTCATCCGGATCTGCTCACATCTCCGATGGTGACATAGATGGCAAACAGCACCACGATGGCGAGCCCGACCGCGTAGATGAGCGCCTCACGCCGCGGGTCCAGCCGGCGGTGCCGCACCGCCTCGAGCAGGATGAGCACCGCCTTGCCGCCGTCGAGGAACGGTATGGGGAGGACGTTGACGAGGCCCAGGTTCATGCTGATGAACGCGATCCAGTAGGCCAGCGACCGTCCGCCCTGGTGGGTCGCGGTGACCGTCTGGCGCACGATGCCCACCGGGCCTGACAGGCCCTGGGGGCCGTTGAGGCCGCCGC
This sequence comes from Candidatus Dormiibacterota bacterium, assembly GCA_030854305.1. Taxonomy (GTDB): domain Bacteria; phylum Chloroflexota; class Dormibacteria; order Aeolococcales; family Aeolococcaceae; genus Aeolococcus. The sequence goes on along the minus strand of JALYTM010000203.1, from coordinate 1,807 downwards.
TCTTGGGGTTGCTGACCAGGTTGGCGATGCCCGTGTAGGTCTGGCCGATGAAGCCGGGGATCTGCCCGAAGCCGTCGCCCAGCGCCCGCCCGATCGACTCACCGTCGTAGTTGGGCGAGACGCCGAGGCGCCATGCCCCCTGGACGGCGCCATCCGCTCCGCTCCCATCGGTCACGCCGCTCACCGCCAGGTTGGTGTAGCCCCTGCCGTGGGTGCCGTCGTCGTTGATCAGGAACCCTGACACCGTGGTGGCCTTGGCAAGCACCTGCGCGGGGTCGCCGGTCGCCGGCGCACGGCCGTCGACGGCGGTGACCACGAACTCCAGCCCGAGCGGCAGCTGCGAGACGGCCGAGACCGGCTGGGCCTGTGCGGCTGCTGACGGCGCCGGGGAGGCGCCAAGAGACGGACTGGGTGTGACCGCTGCGGCGATCCCGTTGATGAGGATCAGCGAGGGGCGGACGGTGGTGGTGAGGGTGCTGCTCCCGCTGGTGTAGACCACCGTCATCGGGTTGCCACCCGCCGCGGCGGTGGCGGCGTGGAGGTCGTTGGACACGTCGGTGGCGTTGTCGTGGCGAATCGCCCGGCCGTCGACGCTCACGATGACGTCGCCGTCGTGAAGCCCCGCCACCTGGGCGGCTGCGCCGGGCTGCACCCGCGACCCTGTCGACAGCGTGAACAGGACGGTGAAGAGGAGGCCCGCGAAGACCATGTTGAACACGATCCCGGCGAGGATGGTGGCCAGCCGTTTGGGGATCGAGGCGCGGTAGAAGTTGCGCTCGCCCGCGTCCGCCTCACCCTCGAGGCCGAGCATCCCGGCCATGCGCACGTACCCGCCGGCCGGGATGATGCGCAGCGAGTAGGTCGTCTCCCCCACCGTTTTGGCGGCGATCCGCGGTCCGAAGCCCACCGAGAACTCGTCGACGCGGATGCCGCACAGCTTGCCGACGATGAAGTGGCCACCCTCGTGCACGAGGACGACAGTGAGCAGCACCAGGATGATCGCGCCGACCACCGCCAGGACGTCGAGGGTCATGCCGTGCTCGCTACCCTGCCCAGCCTCTCCGTCGCGAACCGTCGCGCCCAGGCGTCGGCCTCGAGGACGTCGTCGAGCGACGGCATTCGCACGGTGGGCGCGCGGTCGACGGTTTCGGCCACCAGGGGCACAATCGCGTCGAACCGCAAACCACCGGTGAGGAATGCGGCCACGGCGACCTCGTTGGCCGCGTTGAGCGCGGCGGCGGCGACTCCTCCGGACTCACCCGCCGCGCGGGCCACCCCGACCGCCGGGAACCGGAGCGGGTCGACGGCGAAGAACTCCAGGGCCGGGCCGCCGCCGATGGTCACGAGAGGAGCGATGCCGGGCAGGCGCTCGCCGTCGGAGATCGCCAGCGCGATCGGGACGCGCATGTCGGGGACGCCCAGCTGCGCCATCACCGCGCCGTCGACGAACTCGACCATGGAGTGGACGATGCTCCGCGGGTGGATGACCACGTCGATGGACGGGTAGTCGACCCCGAACAGGAAGTGGGCCTCGATCACCTCGAGTCCCTTGTTCATCATGGTCGCCGAGTCGATGGTCACCTTGGGGCCCATCGTCCAGGTGGGGTGTCGCAGCGCCTCGTCGACAGCGATGGTGGCGAAGCTCTCCAGCGGACGCTCGCGGAAGGGGCCGCCGCTGGCGGTGAGAACGAGGCGGCGGACGCTCTCCGGGTTCTCACCGCGGAGGCACTGCCAGAGCGCGCTGTGCTCGCTGTCGACCGGGAGGATCCGCGCACCGCCGGCAACGGCGCGTGCCCTCACCAGCTCG
>JALYTM010000202.1 GCA_030854305.1 Candidatus Dormiibacterota bacterium | reverse complement strand
GCTCACCGTCGCCGTGGCGCCCTGGTTGTAGGTTCCGTACTGCTGCTCGATGGTGGCCACGATGTCGGCGAGGCTCACCTCACCGGGCGCGGGGCTGAGCGACGAGCCGTTGGTGATGTTGCTCACCAGCCACTGTGACGACTGGTAGAGCAGGGTGAGGGTCTCGCTCCGCGGAACCCCGGCCACGACCACGCTGACGCCGACGAATGCCGAGGTGGTGGTCAGTGTGGTCGTCGACCCGACTGTGAACGCCGACCCCGGGGACACCACGCCGCACAGCCCGGCCGCGGTGCTCGCCTGGGTCCGCAGCGGGTCGGTGACCAGAGCGAAGGCCGCGGGGCACAGTCCGCCCTGCATGTCGGCAAGGAACTGCTGCGCGGTCTTGGCGGCGCCACCGGTCATCGCGGCGACGTCGGAGGGCTGGGTGGAGGGGACCGCGCTGGGGACCACACCCGGGATGGTGCCCGCCGCCGACTGGGGACTTCCGCAGCTCGCGAGCGCGAGGCCGCCCAGCAGCCCGAGGGCCATCCCCACCCGGCGCGGGGCACCGGAACGAGGTGACGTCATGCCGCCGGGAGGACCCAGTACGTGATCGCGATCCACTGCAGCAGGGCCGCGGTGAGCACGGCGCTGTGGAACAGCTCATGGAACCCGAACGTGCGCGGCCACGGATTGGGCCGCTGCCAGGCGAAGACGAGCGCGCCGGCCACGTACAGGGCGGCTCCGGCGAGCAGGAGGGTGACCGCTGCCACCCCCACGTTGCCGAGGAGGTGAGGGAGCAGCACGACGCCGAAAGCGCCGATGGCGAGGTACGGACCCACTTCGATCGCCCTCGGCAGGTTGACGCGCACCGCGTTGAGCACGGTGCCGAGCACCGCCCCGCCCCACACCACCGCGAGCGTCACGATCCGAAGACCACCGGACACCGCGATCGCCGCGATTGGGGTGAACGTGCCTGCGACCAGCATGAAGATGGTGGCGTGGTCGAGCCGCCTCATCATCGCGTGCGCGCGCAGTGACCAGCGCCGCCGGTGGTACAGGGCGCTGACGCCGAGGCACGCACTGAGCGTTGCCGCGTAGATGGCGGTGGCCACCCGGGGAGCGCCGGCGGCGGTGTGCAGGATCGCCCACGCCCCGCCCAGCAGGGAGATCGGGAAGGCCACCTCGTGCATGACGCCGCGAAGCCGGGGCTTCACGAACGCCACCGCCGCACGGGCTGCGTCGGCGCCGGCGTCGACGGTATCGCCGAGGGAGTCGCCGAGGGAGGAGCCTGCAGTCATCGCCACACCTTACGCCGCGACGACCGCAGCGCGGCCGGCTCGTGCCGACGGAGGCCGGACGGCGTTGCGCACCAGCAAGCATCGTGACCGGACCGTACCGGTGTCGCGCTGCGTACGATCGCCCACCGTGAGCACCGTCGAGGTGACCGGGACCGCCCAGCGCCAAGCGTGGCGCGATGGTGTCCTGCCGCCCGTGGAGCGAGTGGCCGCGGGCCTGTGGTCGGTCCCGGTGCCCATCCCGAACAACCCGCTGCGCTACGTGCTCGTGCACCTACTCGAGCTGGATGACGGTGTGGCCGTGGTCGACACCGGCTGGAACACCGACGAGGCGTGGTCGGCGCTGGTCGCCGGGCTCGGCACCGCGGGCTATGCCGTCACCGACGTGCGCGCCGCGCTGGTCACGCACATCCATCCTGACCACTACGGCCTGGCCGGCCGTCTGCGCGAGGCCAGCGGTGCCTGGGTGGCGCTGCACGCGGCTGATGCCGCGCTGCTGCCGGCCCGGTACGGGGCCGACGTCTCGACACTGGTCACCCAGATGCGCCGGCTGCTGACCCAGTGCGGGGTGCCCACGGAGGTGGTCGCCGAGCTGAGCGTCGCGTCGATGGGCATCCGCGAGTGGGTGAGCCAGGCGGAGCCCGACGTGCTGCTCGAGCACGGCCGACGGCTCGACCTTGCGGGGTGGAACGTCATCCCTCTGCACACGCCGGGGCATTCCCCGGGCCACGTCTGCTTCTTCGAACCCGACCGCCGGCTGCTGCTCAGCGGCGACCACGTGCTCCCCCGCATCAGCCCCAACATCTCTGTCCACGCGCAGCAGCCCGGCAACCCCCTTGCCGACTTCCTCGACTCCCTCCGCAGTGTCCGCGACCTCGATGTCAGCGAGGTGTTGCCCGCCCACGAATGGCGGTTTGCGCCTCTGTCCGCCCGGGTCGACGAGCTGCTCGAGCACCATGCCCGGCGCCTCGAGGTGGTCCGGGCCGCGGTCGCCGCCAGCCGGGCCGCGGCCACCTGCTGGGAGATCACCCGTGCGCTTCCCTGGTCGCGGCAGTGGGCCGACATCCAAGGGCACATGCGCCGCGCCGCGGTGGGCGAGACCCTGGCGCACCTGGTGCTGCTGGAGGCCCGCAACCAGGTACGGCGCCTGGGCGGCGAACCCTGGAGCTGGGAGCCGGTGGAGGTCGGGTGACCCCTGGGGGAGACGCTGCCGGCGCCACCGCCGAGGGTCGACGGCGCGCTGAGGCCGACGCCGGGACGGTCCGCTGGCGACGCTGGGGTCCGTACCTCAGCGAGCGGGGCTGGGGCACGGTGCGCGAGGACTACAGCGCGTCCGGGGACGCGTGGGCAAGCTTTCCCCACGACCACGCGCGGTCGCGGGCCTATCGCTGGAACGAGGACGGCCTCGCCGGCATCAGCGACATCGAGCAGCACCTGTGCTTCGCGCTGGCGTTCTGGAACGGCGTCGACCCGATCCTCAAGGAGCGCGCCTTCGGCCTCACCAACACCGAGGGCAACCACGGGGAGGACGTGAAGGACTACTGGTGGTACCTGGACTCGACGCCGACACACTCGTGGATGCGCTGGCGGTACCACTACCCGCAGCGGCCCTTCCCGTACGCGCAGCTGGTCGAGGAGAACGCGCGGCGGGGCCGCGAGCAACCCGAGTACGAGTTGGTCGACACCGGGGTGTTCGACGGCGACCGCTACTGGCGGATCACCGTCGACTACGCCAAGGCCGGCGCCGAGGACATCGTGGCTCGGGTCACCGTCCACAACATCGGTGACCTGGAGGCCACGCTGCACGTTCTGCCAACGCTGTGGTTCCGCAACACATGGTCATGGCGCACGGGTTCGCCGGTCCCGAGTATCCACGCCGCCGACGGTGTGCTCGTCGCCGACCATGCCGCCCTCGGCCGGCGCACATTGGTCAGCGACGGCGAGGCGCACCCGCTGTTCTGCGACAACGAGAGCAACGCGCGTCGGTTGTGGGGCGCCGCCGGACCGGCGTTTCCCAAGGACGGCATCAATGACCACGTGGTGGCCGGCGCCGCCACCGTCAACCCCGCAATGGCCGGCACCAAGGCGGCGCTCCATCACGTGCTCACCGTGCCACCCGGCGAGGGACGGACGATTCTCCTCCGCCTTTCCGACAACGGCACCGGCCTCGATGGCGCCGGCACCCTGCTCGCCGACAGGCAGCGCGAGGCGGACGAGTTCTACGCGACACTGACACCGTCCGACGCCGGGGCCGACGAGGCTGCTGTCATGCGCCAGGCGTTCGCGGGGATGTTGTGGGGCAAGCAGTTCTATCACCTCAACGTCGACAGGTGGCTCGACGGTGACCCCGCGCTCCCGCTGCCCCCGGCCGGTCGCGGCGAGATCCGCAACGGCGGATGGCGGCACTTCGACGCGGTCGACGTCATCTCCATGCCCGACGGCTGGGAGTACCCGTGGTTCGCCTCGTGGGACCTCGGTTTCCACTGCGTGGCACTGGCTCACGTCGATGCTGCCTTCGCCAAGCGACAGCTCATCCTCCTCTGCCGTGAGTGGTACATGCATCCCAACGGCCAGCTGCCCGCCTACGAGTGGTCCTTCGATGACGTCAACCCACCGGTGCATGCGTGGGCCGCGCTGCGCGTCTTCGAGATCGACGGCGCGCGTGACCTCGACTTCCTGGAGCGGATCTTCCACAAGCTGATGCTCAACTTCACGTGGTGGGTCAACCGCAAGGACGCCGAGGGCAACAACGTGTTCGAGG
>JALYTM010000201.1 GCA_030854305.1 Candidatus Dormiibacterota bacterium | reverse complement strand
CATTCTTTCCTCGTGCTGGCCACCTTCTACTTCGTGGCCGGCCTGGTGTGCCTCGCGCTGGTCCCCCATGTGCCGCCGCTGCCGGTCAGCCCGATCGGGCGCGTGATCGGGGCCATCGTGGGGCCGGGACCGATCCGCAGCTTCCTGCCCGCGTGGATGGCCGCGTTCGCCCTGCTCGGCGCGTACGCCGCCCACATCCCCGCTCTGCTCCGCCGCAGCCCGGTCGCCGGGCAGACGCTGGTCCACCACTTCGACGAGCGCCTGGTGTCGCTGGTGCTGGTCATCTACATCGTCCTGCTGCTCATCGGCATCGCGGTGTGGACCCCGTTCATCGCGCGGCTGGGCACCGTTCGGAGCATGCGCCGGGCCGCCCCCGGGGCGCTGCTGATCGGCGCCACGCTGCTGGCGATGAACCACAGTCCGCTCGGCTGGATCCTGTTCTACGTGCCCGCCCTGGTGCTGGGGATTCTCATCCTCGCCGGGTTCGGCCCCGCCGCCGTGGCCTACCTCGCCGAGTGCTCCGAGACGTTCGTCGCCGACCGCTCCGGGCTGATGGCCTTCTACACCGTGGCGCTCGCCGGCGGCGGCGCGATCGGCTCGGTGATCGGCGGCGTGGCAGTGCGCATCGACTACGCCGACGGGCTCTTCGCGCTCGGCATCGTGCTGTCGCTGGTGGCCTACTTCGCGCTGACACCGGTGGTGCGCTATGAGCGCGCCCTGCTGCAGAAGGTGGAGCCACCGGCCCAGCCCGTCTGAAGACGGCCGGGGTCAGCGGTGGTGGCGCCTCACCACGCGTACGCCTGCGGCGAGGGCCCGACCGGCGGGAAGATGTCGTCGATCGTCCTCAGGGCGTCGTCGTCGAGGCTGACGTCGAGCGCGCGCAGGTTGCCGGCGAGTTGCTCGGCGGTGCGGGGGCCGATGATCGGGGCGGTCACCGCCGGCTGAGCCAGCAACCACGCCAGGCTGACGTCGGCGGCGGTACTGCCCAGCTCATTGCACAGCAGGTCGAATCGCTCCAGCTGCGCGCGCAGAGGTTCGATGCGCTTCTGCACGTGGTCGGCGGCTGAACGACCCTCGCGCTGCTTGCGCAGAATGTCGCCGAGAACACCGCCGGCGAGCGGGCTCCACGGGAGGATGCCGAGCCCGTAGTGGAGGGCGGCGGGGATGACCTCCATCTCGATGCGGCGCTCGACCAGGTTGTACAGCGACTGCTCCGACACCAGGCCCTGGATGTGGCGGGACCGGGCTGTCTCCTGCGCCAGCGCGATGTGCCACCCGCCGAAGTTCGACGAGCCCGCGTAGACCACCTTGCCCTGTCGCACCAGCGTTTCCACGGCCTGCCAGATCTCCTCCCACGGCGTGGCCATGTCCACGTGATGGAACTGGTAGAGGTCCAGGTGGTCGGTCTGCAGACGGCGCAGGGACGCGTCACAGGCCCGGAGGATGTTGTGCGCTGACAGAAAGGTGTCGTTGGGCCAGTCGGTCATGCTGCCGTAGAGCTTGGTGCCGAGGATCACCTTCTCGCGACGTCCGCCTCCCCGGGCGAACCAGCGACCGATGATCTCCTCGGTGGCGCCGCGGCCGCCGTACACGTTGGCGGTGTCGAAGAAGTTGATGCCCGCGTCGAGTGCCTGGTCCATGATCGCGTGCGAATGCGCTTCACTGGTCTGCGGACCGAAGTTCATGGTGCCGAGGCAGAGCGGGCTGACGGAGAGCCCGGAGCGTCCGAGATGTCGGTAGTCCATCGCGGGTCAGTCTACGTGCAGGTCACTCCGTACCGGCTCGGATCATGTCTCCTCCTCCGCGCCGGTGTCGAGGTGCCGCAGCACCCAGTGCACTGTCTCGACGTCGAAGCCGCGTCGCTGCAGGGACGCACCGAGACGTTGGCGCCCGGCACGGTCGGTGGGGTCGCGTCCGGCATGCCCGGCCAGGCGACGGGCCAGCACCAGGGCGGATGAGCGCTCGCCCTCGACGTCCGTGGTGCCGGCGACATTGTTGACAGCGATGTCGTCGATGCCCTTGGCGCGCAGCTCGGCGATGACCGCAATGCGGCCATGGCCGGTGCGCCGTCGTCGAGCCGCGATCGACTGCGCAAACGCCGCGTCATCGACGTAGCCGTGGGCCACCATCGCGGCGGTTGTCTGCTCGGCCACCTCCTCACTGAACCCGCGCCGCCGCAGACGCCGGTGCAATGCTGCGGCCGACTGCGAGGCGCCACCGAGGATGCGCACCGCGACGCCCTCGGCCGCGGCCGCATCATCGGGGTCCGGCGCCTCCGGGACGGCCCTCGCGCCGTCGCCAGGGCCGCGCGAGCGCATGTCGCTCACTGCTCGGTGTTACGGCGCGATCGGTATCGGGGAGACGCTGCCATTGGTGTCGGCGGGCACGATGGGGGCCGCATCGGGCAGAGCGATCAGCTTCACCTTGGTGGCGATCTCGTCGAGCAGGTCCGGGTTCTGGCGCAGGAAGTCGCGCACGTTGTCGCGACCCTGGCCGAGGCGCATGTCGCCGTAGGAGAACCACGCGCCGCTCTTGTCGACCACCTTGAGGTCGATCGCCATGTCGAGCACGCTGCCAGAGTACGAGATCCCTTCGTTGTAGAGGATGTCGAACTCGGCGATGCGGAACGGCGCGGCAATCTTGTTCTTGACCACTTTGACCTTGACACGGTTGCCGACGACGTCGAGGCCCTGCTTGATGGAGTCGATCTTGCGGATGTCCAGGCGCACTGACGCATAGAACTTCAGGGCCCGGCCCCCGGTGGTGGTCTCCGGGTTGCCGAACATGACGCCGATCTTCTCGCGCAGCTGGTTGATGAAGATGACGCTGGTGTTCGAGCGGCTGATGGCGGCGGTCAGCTTGCGCATCGCCTGGGACATCAGCCGGGCCTGCAGTCCGACGTGGCTGTCCCCCATCTCGCCGTCGATCTCCGCCTTCGGCACCAGCGCGGCCACCGAGTCGATGACGACGACGTCGACCGCCCCGCTGCGGACCAGCACCTCGACGATCTCCAGCGCCTGCTCGCCGGTGTCGGGCTGGGAGATCAGCAGCTCGTCGGTGCGGACCCCGATCTTGGCCGCGTACTGAGGATCGAGCGCGTGCTCGGCGTCGATGAAAGCGGCCACACCGCCGAGCTTCTGGGCCTCGGCGATCACGTGCAGCGTCAGCGTTGTTTTTCCGGACGACTCCGGCCCGTAGATCTCCACGATGCGGCCGCGGGGGATGCCACCGACACCGAGGGCGACGTCGAGCGTCAGGGCCCCTGTGGAGATTGCCTCCACCTTCTGGACGCGAGCCTCGCCGAGCCGCATGATCGCCCCCTTGCCGTAGGAGCGCTCGATCTGGCCGAGCGCCGTGCTGAGTGCCCGCTGACGCTCTGTGGTCACCGGCTCACTCTCCTTCACGGCGGCGGTGCGACGTCCGCTGACCTCGACTGGCGTCTCCATGGTACGACTGGCTGGTGTAGTGGTCAAAGCAGAAACTCCGTGGTGGGATGGGTGGTACTGGCGGTGCTGGGGCGGGGCGCCGGTGGCGAACAGGTGTTCGTATGCTGGTGTCACTGTAGCGGCTGGTGGGCCGGATGACAACGGCATGGTGGCGGGCGGAGGCGACAACAGCCTGTCGCGACCAAGGGGACGCGGTCACCGGCTGTCCAGCAACAGTCGCAGTGCCGCGCGGACGGCGGCCGCCCGATTGCCGTCCCTGCCGTGGTCGCCGTCGAGTCGGGTGACTCGGTCGCCCGATGAGTCGGAGAGGCCGACGAACACAAGGCCCGCCGGCTTGTGGTCGCTGTCGGCCCCGGGGCCGGCCACGCCGGTGATGCCGACGCCGACGTCTGCCGCGAGCCGGCGGCGCACGCCACTCGCCATCGCGACGGCCACCTCTGCGCTGACGGCGCCGTGGGTCGCCAGCATCTCCTCGGGCACATCCAGCAGCGACACCTTCACGTCGTTGTCGTACGCGATCACCCCGCCGACGAGGTAGTCCGACGACCCCGGCACGGCGGAGAGGGTGGCGCCGAGGAGGCCGCCGGTGCACGAC
>JALYTM010000200.1 GCA_030854305.1 Candidatus Dormiibacterota bacterium | reverse complement strand
GTCGGTGAGCTGTGGCGCAGCCGCTCGACGGCCGCCTCGACGGCTTCGCCGAGGTCGACATCGCCGGCATCCAGCCGGAGCGCATGGCCCTCGATGCGCGCCAGGTCGAGCATGTCCGACACCAGCCGGCCGAGCCGCTGGGTCTCGGACACCACGCTCTCGACCTCGGTGCGCACCGCCGGGGTGAGGTCGCTGTCGTTGAGCAGGTCGGTGGTGCCGGTGAGGATGCTGGCCAGCGGGGTGCGCAGCTCGTGCGAGACGTTGGCGAGCAGCTCAGTCCTCAGTCGGTCGGTCTCCTCGAGCGCGTGCACCTCCTGCTCGGTCCGCGCCAGCCGCACCGCCACAGCCGGCGTCGGCCTGCTCACGGTTGAGCCGTTCGAGCTGGGCGTTGGCGGTCCGGAGCTGGCCGGTCAGTGCTTCGGCACCCAGCTGCGCGCTGCGCCGTCGCGACCCCAGCCCCCCGACCAGTGCCGCGGTCCCCACGAAGACCAGCAGGTTGATGACGTCGGTGCTGTCGCCGATGGTCAGCGTGTGCACGGGTGGGACGAAGTAGTAGTCGACCAGCAGGAAGCTGGCCACGGCGGCGACCAGGGCGGGAACCAGCCCGCTGACCACCGCCAGCGCGGCAACCACCGCGAGGTAGATGAACACATAGTCACGTGAGCTTCCAACCAGTGGTAGCAGCACGATGGTTGCCAGCGCGGGAGCGGCGATCCCGGAGGCGATGCCCAGGGTGGGGTGGCGTCTCGGCTGGGGACGGGTGTTCACCGCGCAATTGTCGAGCGGGACGGGTCCTTCCGGTGAGGTTCGCCGCAGGCCGGTACCTGGAGGGCAAGCGCCGCGGGCAGTCCTGACAGTGCGATGCTGCCGGGATGGTGTTGCGCCGCGGTGGCGGCAGTCCCCAACCTCGCCGGCGATGAGCTCCGGCCAACCGCCCCATGCCGCAGCGGTGGGGCCGCGGACGACGGGTCGCCTGCCCCTGCTCTTGCTGGTGCCGGCGATCTTCATCCTCGCGCTCAACCTGCGCATGGGGATCTCATCGGTGGGGCCGGTCCTGCCGCAGGTGGTGCACGACCTCGGCACCACGCTGGTGTTCGCGTCGCTGCTGACCACTATCCCGGTGGTGATGATGGGCCTGGCGTCGCCGTTGAGCGCGCGCCTCGGGGCCAGGATCGGCCTCGAGCGCACCATCGTGGTGGCGATCGCGGTCGTCTGCGTCGCCACCGGCATCCGCTACTGGACCGTTTCCCCGTTGACGCTGCTGGCGAGCGCCGTTCTGCTGGGCTGCGGGATCGCCGCCGCCAACACGATGCTGCCGGCGGTCGTCGGGCGCTACTTCCCGTCGCACGGGGCTCTGATGACCGGCGTCTACGCCGTCGGCATCAACGCGGGAGCAGGCATCGCCGCGTTCGGCACTCCGCGACTGGCGGAATCGCTGCCGTCAACCTGGCGGGGCGCGCTGTCGGTCTGGGCCGGCCTTGCCGCGGTGGCGCTGGTGCTCTGGCTGGTCATCGCCGGCAGAACCCCCCGGCAACCGCTGACCATGCGCGTGGCTCTGCCCCGTCCCAGTCGCCAAGCGTGGCTGGCCGCGTGCTTCTTCGGCCTCCAGTCCATCGTCTACTACGGCGTGCTGGCGTGGCTGGCACCGCTGTACGAGGAGCAGGGGTGGTCGAAGGTCGACGCGGGGCTGCTGCTGTCCTTCTTCACCGCCATGCAGGTGGTGGGGGCGCTGACGTGCTCGGTGTTCGTCCAGCGCCACGGCCGGCTTGCCGACGGGCTGCGCGCGACCGCCGCCGTGGCGGTCGTGGGCCTGCTGTTCGTGGCTTTCATCCCCACGTCAGTACCCTGGCTGGACATGGTCATTCTCGGCGCCGGGGTGGGCGGCATCTTTCCACTGACCCTGACCGTGCCGCTGGCGATGACGTCGAGCATCGACGCGGCCCGCTCGCTCACCGCGACGATGCTCTTCTACGGCTACCTGCTCGCCGCCACCGGTCCGTTCGCCGTCAGCCTGCTGCGGAGTGCGACCGGCGGGTTCATGGCGCCGTTCATCCTGCTGGCGGCGCTCTCGGCCACCGCAGCGTGCCTCGCCGGGAGGGTGGTCGGGCCTACGGCCCGCGCCGGTTTGGACAGCGGCGAGCACCTGCTCAGTGGAGTCGGCTCGGCTCGGCTCTGACAGGCGCAGCCACGTGCACGCCGTGGGGATCGGTACCGGCTGCTCTCAGCCGCGCAGGCGCTGCCACCAGCGGCGCGCGCGTATGCGCTCGAGCTCCGCGGTCGCTGAGTCGGCCAGTTGCATCTGCTGGTGCAGCAGGCTGACGATCTCGCGCTCACGATCGTGCGCATCGGCGCGCTCGGTGCGACGTGCCGCGGCCTCGGCGAAGGCGCGCTCCCGCCAGGTGCGGAGGCCGGTGGAGAGAGCGGTGATGCGCCGGTCGCGGTCGACCAGCTCGGTGCGAAGGCGAATCAGCTCCACCACGGAATCGAGCTCGGCGGCGGGCCGGTCCAAGACCCCGGTGCGCATTGCGGTGAGCTGGGCGGCGAGGGTGCCGCGCAGCTCGACGATGCCGTCGTCGTCAACCGCGGCAGAGGGATCGGGCGCCGGGGGAGTGGGGGCGACGCGGGGGACGTCAGAGACGCGAAGAGCAGCCATGGCAAGTCTCCTGGGGGACGTGGGGATGAGCGGAGAGACCTCGCTGCGACGCACCGTACACCGGATTGCCGTGTCGTGCACGCCGGCGCGTCAGTGGCGGCGCGGGCAGTACCCTCTGGTGAGATGAGCCATGACCTTGACGACTACTGCTCCGCCAACCAGCCCCGCTTCGTCGACGAGCTGATCGAGCTCCTGCGGATTCCCAGCATCTCAGCCGTCCCGGAGCACGCGCCCGACGTGCGTCGCAATGCCGAGCACATCGCTTCCGCCGCGCGCACCGCCGGGTTCAGCGCTGTGGAAGTGGTGGAAACCGCGGGACACCCGGCGGTGTTCGCGCAACGGATCGTCGACCCCGCGCTGCCCACCGTCCTGGTCTACGGCCACCACGACGTGCAACCCGTCGATCCGCTCGACGAGTGGGTGTCGCCGCCGTTCGAGCCGACCGTGCGCGACGGGCGTTTGTACGCCCGCGGTGCCGTGGACGACAAGGGCCAGGTCTACATGCACCTCAAAGCCGTGGAGGCGCACATGCGCACCCGGGGTGAGCTGCCCGTGAACCTCAAGATGCTTGTCGAGGGCGAGGAGGAGATCGGGTCGGTGCACTTCGAGGAGCTGGTGGCGACGCTCGGCGCCCGCCTCAGCGCGGACGTCGCGGTGATCTCCGACACCGGCATCTTCGCTCGTGGCGTGCCGTCGCTGACGGTGGGCCTGCGCGGCCTTGCGGGCGTCGAGGTGGAGGTGCAGGGCCCTTCGCTCGACCTGCACTCGGGGGTGTTCGGCGGAGCCGTGCAGAACCCCGTGGAAGCGCTCGCCCGCGTGCTGGCCTCGCTCAAGGACCCGGTCAGCGGCAGGGTGCTGGTGCCGGGCTTCTACGACGACGTTGTCGACCCCACCGATGCCGAACGCGCGACCTACGCCGCGCTGCCCTTCGCGGAGGAGACCTTCCGCGAGCAGGCGGGCGGCATCCCGGCCACCGTCGGTGAGAGTGGGTGGACGGTGCTGGAGCGCCGCTGGGTGCGGCCGACGCTGGAGATCAACGGCATCTGGGGCGGCTACCAGGGACCGGGGACCAAGACGATCATCCCGGCGCACGCCGGGGCCAAGATCACCTGCCGCCTGGTCCCGGCCCAAGTGCCCGCGGTGATCGCCGAGGCGGTGGCCGACGCACTGCGCGCCGCCACCCCGAAGGGCGTGACCTGCAGTGTTGTCGTCAAACTTGGCGGCAACCCGGTGGTGACGCCCGCCGACCACCCGGCGGTTCGGGCGGCGTCGAGGGCCATGGCCGCCGTGTTCGGCAAGGAGCCGGTGATCATCCGCGAAGGCGGCTCGATCCCACCCGTGGAGGTGTTCCAGCGGGTTCTCCGAATGCAGTCGGTGCTGGTCGGCGTCGGTCTCCCCGACGACCAGATCCATGC
>JALYTM010000199.1 GCA_030854305.1 Candidatus Dormiibacterota bacterium | reverse complement strand
CACTTCGGCGAGACCGTGCATCGCTTGGAGCGGGTTGACGGGTCGTGGGATGCGACCACGAGCAACGGGGTGTGGCGTGCCGACAACGTCGTGGTCGCCACTGGTCGCGCGAGAGTCCCGGTGCGCCCGACGTGGCCGGGAATGGACAAGTACCGAGGAGATCTTCGCCACTCGAGCGAGTACCGCAACGGAGACCCATGGAAGGGCCGGCCTGTTCTCGTGATTGGATTCGGGAACTCGGCCTGCGAACAGGCGTTGGATCTCGTTGAACGCGGAGCCAAAGTCCATCTGGCCGTGCGCTCACCAGTCAATGTGTTGCCGCGTGACCTCTTCGGTGTGCTGCCCGTGTTGCCTCTCGGGATCGTGATGCGGCGCCTCCCGACCCGGGTCGCCGACGCACTGGCGTGGCCGATCGTGCGGATGACCGTCGGCGATGTGACCAAGGCGGGTCTGAAGAAGTTGCCGTACGGGCCGAACACGCAGATGGCGCGCGATCACCGCGTGCCTTTGCTCGACATCGGCACGATGAAGCAGATCAAGCACGGCCGTATTTCCGTCCACGGTGATGTTGATCGATTCGTCGAGGATGGTGTCGTCTTCGCTGACGGCTTGCAGGTTGCGTTGGACGCGGTGATCTTGGCGACCGGGTACCGAGCCGCGATCGCAGACTTCCTTGTCGGCTGGGAATCAGTGTGTGACAGATCAGGGACGCCGACGGTGTCCGGCGCGCCCACCGCGCTCGCTGACCTGTACTTCTGCGGGATGTACGTCTCGCCTGCCGGAATGCTTCGCGAGATCGGCCTCGAAGCAACACGGATCTCGACAAACATCGACCGACAACGCGTTCGGGTCCGTTCTGTCGCGGGATAGACCGCGCATCCGCATCGCGAGTGGGAAGCAGGGGTTGACGGCACTCCAAGGTCCCGCCGAGGGCGCCACCGGATTACCTTGCTGTACTGCCTTGAGCGGCGAATCGGACGATCTTGCGGTCCCGGGCGGCGGCTCGAGGGCGTAGCGCCCCGACGCACCACGACATCACACCCCGCGCGGCAGGATCCCGCCCTGATGGAGGCGGCTGTCACGCAGCCGGGGGCTGCTACCGTGAACGGCGTGAACACTCCTCAGGGCCTGCCCGCAGCGTTGCGGGCGATGGCCGACAACCTCAGCGGCGTCGTCAGCGAACTCACCAAGGTCATCAACTCGGTCGCCTCGTCCCTGGAGGCGGCCAACGCCGCAGACGAGCGCGCGCCGCGATCCAAGCCGGAGCGCAAGGCCCCCAAGGGCGCGAAGGCGCACCGGGCCGCCAGGAAGACCACCACCGCTCGCGCCCCCTCGACGACCGCCGCCTCCGTGAGCGACGAGACGGTGCGCGCGGCCATGGAGCAGCTCGGCGCGGCCACGTCTGCGCAGATCGCGGGCCACATCAACGCCGCCGCCGGCAGCAAGGTGGTCGACGGCCGCGCCATCCGAGCGCATGCCGGTCGGGTCGGCGCCACGGTGGTGATGCGGCGCGGCCAGCGGCTGTACCGCCTGTAGGCGCGACCGGTCACCGTCGTGAGTGATTCGCCTCCCCCAGAGACGGATCTCGATGCGCTCGCCGCCTCTCTCAACGCCGACGCGCGCGACACAACGGTGTTCTTCCGGGTGCTGTGCGGGAAGTTGCTCGCGGCCTTCCCCTCGGTGACCGTCGTCGAGCGAGAACACAGCGTCCTCAAGAGCCGCCGGCTCCCCCGGAAGGTGACGGTGCAGCTGGGCGATGAGACCTTCGAAGCGGAGCAGGGACCGGCCGGTGTCACCTGTCGCCACATTCACGCCGTGCATGGTGTCGGCGAAGGACTCCCGTGGTCCAAACAGGTGAGCGTCGACGAGTGGCTGCACTCGCTGGTGACCATCGTGGCGCAGGACGCGCAGGCCACGGCGGCAGCGGCGTCGGCGCTTCGGTCGCTGGTCACATAGCCCGTGGCGGTGCTCGGCCGGCTTCTATACTCGGACAGTTGATGAGCGACGTTCCACCGTCGGAGCCCGACCTCGATGCTGTCGCCGCCTCCATCCGCGCCGACTCCAGCGACATCGGCATCTTCTTCCAAGTTCTCGGCGCCAAGCTGCACGACTCCATGCCGGGGGCGGTCGAACTGGAGCGCGAGGGCGGGTTGTTCAAGAAGGAGCACCCGATCAAGCGCATCGTCGTGCACGCCGGCGACGACATCTTCGAGGCGGAGATGCGCCATGGGGCCATCGCCTGCCGTCACTCGCACGCGGTGCGCGGGATCACCCTGCGCTCCGAGGAGCCAGGCCTGGACCAGTGGCTGCGCGCGCTCGTCGGCGTGCTCGCCGTCCAGGCGCAGAGCAACGCTCAGGCAAGCGCCGCGCTCCGCTCGCTGGTCACCTGACACCCCCACCGCCGACGCCGGCTTCCAGGAGGCTCCCCCCATGACCCAGCAGACATCGCCGCCACCACCGCCGCCGCCGGCCGAGGAGCCGCCGTCGGCACCCACCCCGGCTGACCTCGAAGGCCTGCCCAAGGATGCGCTGCGCCGGCTCAGCGAACTGCAGGGCAAGGATGGGCTGTTCACCTCCGACCTGTCGGTCAACGAGTTCCTGCTCGTCAAGGAGGCGGGGTTCCATCCCCGTGGCCTGGTGGTCGGGAGCAGCATCTACCACATCGGTCTGACCACCAAGAGCTGGAGTTCCAGCCAGGAGGTCCAGTCGCTCACCCAGGCGATGTACGCGGCCCGCGAGCTGGCCATGGCCCGCATGGAGGAGGAGGCCACCGTTCTCGGCGCGGACGGCATCGTCGGTGTGCGCCTCGACGTGGGCTTCTACGAATGGGGACGGGGCACCGCCGAGTTCATCGCACTGGGCACCGCTGTTTCTGCCGAGGATGGCGGCAACTGGAAGACCAACGAGGGCAAGCCCTTCACGTCCGACCTCAGCGGGCAGGACTTCTGGACACTTCTCCAGTCCGGCCACGCGCCTCTCGGCCTGGTGATGGGCACCTGCGTGTACCACGTCGCCCACCAGCGCATGTTCCAGGCCATGGGGAACATCGGCCAGAACAAGGAGATGGCCAACTTCACCCAAGCACTCTACGAGGCGCGCGAGCTGGCCATGGAGAGGATGCAGGACGAGGCCCGCAAACTCAACGCCGAGGGCATCGTCGGCGTGCAGATCCAGGAGAAGTCCCACGTCTGGGGCAGCCACACGATCGAGTTCTTCTCGATGGGCACGGCTGTACGCAAGCTAGCGGACCGGGAGATTGCGAAGCCACAGATGGTTCTGTCGCTGGACCGCTGATGGCCGACGACGCCAACGCTGCGCAACGCCAGCAGGAGAGCATCGCCGCGCTCGAGCGTGGGGAGCTGCCGCTCGTGGCCCGCGGTCGCATCGACGAGATGCGCCAGGCCGGCGCCGCGTGGACCAGTGACCTCTCGGTGGCCGAGCTGTCCGCCATCCGTCAGGCCGGTTTCGAAGCGGTGGGCATGGTGATGGGCTCGAGCGTCTACCGCATCGCCGCGCAATGGGGCTACAGCAACCTCTTCGGCAACGTGGGCCTCAGGACCGGGCTCCAGGGCGGCTATGCGACAGGCAGGGCGGGACACGTTCAGCAATACCCCTGCCCGCACGGCTACTACTCCGGTGGCACCGACCATCGCTATGGCTTCAACTGGGAGCACACCGCGTACGAGGACGGTGTCACCGCGGCTCGGGATGCCGCGCTGGCGCGGATCATCGAGGAGACGCGCGACCTCGACGCCCACGGTGTCGTCGGCGTGCGCCTGATCCGGCGTCACCTCGAGGGCGTGGGCAGCGCGCTGGAGTTCACCGTGATCGGCACCGCCATCCGCCGGATGGGTTGCCCCCGCTTGGCGCGCCCCTTCATGTCGCACCTCGACGGCGTCGCCTTCAGCAAGCTGCTCCATGGCGGCTACGTGCCCGTCGGCCTTGTGGTCGGCATCGGCGCGGTGGAGATCGACCCGGGCTGCGGCACGGAGTGGCTGCTGCGATCGTGGAACAACGTGCGCATCGACCAGGTCAGCGACGGCATCGAAGCGGCGCGGTTGCTGGGCATCAGCCGCCTCGAGGAGGAGATCG
>JALYTM010000198.1 GCA_030854305.1 Candidatus Dormiibacterota bacterium | reverse complement strand
GCGTCGGGGCCGCGGCCGGGGGAGCGCTGAAGAAGTCGGTCCTCGAGCTGGGCGGATCCGACGCGTTCATCGTCCTCGAGGATGCCGACCTCGAGAAGGCGGCCCGGACCGCGGCCACCGCCCGGTTCCAGAACGCCGGGCAGAGCTGCATCGCGGCCAAGCGGTTCATCGTCGTCGAGGCGGTCGCCGACGAGTTCGAGGAGCTGTTCATCGCCCAAGCCGGGGCTGTGGTCGTCGGCGACCCGCTCCGCGACGGCGTTGGCATGGGCCCGCTGGCGCGCGACGATCTGCGCGCCGAGCTGGAGCGCCAGATGAACGACTCGATCAGCCGGGGTGCGCGCCTGCGCTGCGGGGGGACGCGCCCGGAGGGGCGCGGCTGGTTCATCACCCCCGCGGTGCTCACCGAGTGCACCACCGACATGCCCGCCTTCCGCGAGGAGACGTTCGGACCGCTGGCAGCGGTGATGCGCGTGCGCTCGGCGGATGAAGCGCTGAGCATCGCCAACAGCTCGCAGTTCGGCCTCGGCGGCAACATCTGGACGCGGGACGAGGAGCGTGGTGTCTCGCTGGCGCGTCGCATCCACACGGGGGGCGTCTTCGTCAACGGGATGACGCACTCCGACCCGCGCATCCCCTTCGGCGGTGTCCGCGACAGCGGCTACGGACGCGAGCTCTCCAGCTTCGGCATGCGCGAGTTCGTCAACATCAAGACCATCTGGCTGCCCGACGCCCAAACCCCGAGTGAGGCGTCGTCAGCTGCGCCGGCAGAGTGATGGTCAGGCTGTGACAGCGCGCCACGGTGAGTGTGATCGCGCTCCGCTGACCTATCCTTGAAGCAGCCGGCGGGCACCGGTACACCAGCCGAGGACATGTCGACCACATCCCACCATCCACGCGGCAGGGGTCGGTTGGTCCGCCGCCCGGGGACGGTGGGCATCGTCATTCTGCTTGCCGCGCTCGCTGCCTTCGCCGTCATTACTGGCGCGCCTCGCGGGGTTGTCGTCGCCGGTCCACTGCCCATGCGCCTGGCGCCGGGGCCACCGCTCGCCGAAGGTGGAGAAGGCGGGGACGCGTCGTCCCAGCTGCTCGCCACGCCCACCGGCGCGCAGGCCACCGTTCCCATCCTGCTCTACCACTACATCCGTGTGGACAACCATCCACGGGACACCCTCGGCATCGCACTCTCGGTCACGCCCACGCTCTTCGCGGAGCAGATGGAAGTGCTGCATGCCGAGGGCGGTCACCCGATCACGCTGGCGACGCTGATCAGCGCCATGACCAACCACATGCCACTTCCGCCGCACCCTGTGGTGCTGACGTTCGACGACGGCTACGCCGACTTCGCGGGGGTCGCCGAACCCATCCTGGCCCTGTACCACTTCGTGGCGACGGACTACGTCGTCAGCGGTTTCCTCACCCGGCCGGGGTTCTTGGACGCGGCGATGATCAAGCAGATGGACGCCGCCGGCATGGTGATCGGCAGTCACACGGTCAACCACGTCGACCTCGCCCACCTGCCGCTGCCGGTCGCGAAGGCGCAGATCGACGGTGGGAAGGCAGCCCTGGAAGCGGTCTTGGGCCACCCGGTGCTCGACTTCGCGTACCCATACGGTGGCTTCTCGGCGCCGGTGGTGCAGCTGGTGCAGCAGGCGGGCTTCCGCGACGCCGTCACCACGGAAGGGGGCTCCGTGCAGTCGCTGGGACAGCGCTTCCTGCTCCGCCGCACCGAGCTCGGTGGGGTGCACCAGGGCCTCGACTACTTCGCGACCGCGGCGCGGATCCCTCCTCCCGATGCTGCCCAGGTGGCCCAAGCCAACCTTGCCGCACTGCAGGAGGTCGGCGTGCAGCCGCCGCAGCCCTCACCCATTCCCACCGCGCCACCGCTGAGTGCCGTCGCCGCAATGGCCCCGGCGATCCGTCTTCACGCCTGAGCGGTCAGGAGGGACCTGTCTGGTCGGGCACGCCGGCCTCATGGCCGGCACACGCGGCCACCGGCAGGCGCGGGTAGCGCGGATAGGAAGGATCGGACTCGGACCGCCGGCACAGCCAGAACAGGCTGCGGGCACCGCCGATCACGCGCGCGTGCCTACAGGTGGCGCAGAGACCGGGCGGCTGTGCGGACGTGTCCATGTGCTCTGCGCATCATCGGCGTGGACCGCCTCACCATGCCACCGGGGATGCGGCGCAGCTCGACAACGCGCGGTCGCAGGACCAGGCGCTGGAACCGCTCCACCGGCCAGCCGCGTCGCAGCGCTTCAGCGGCAAGGGCGCGATCGGGGTTGACCGCCACCGGGTGGCCCACCAGTTCCAGCATCGGCAGGTCGCTGGCGAAGCTGTCGCCGTACGCGTAGGAGATGGAGAGGTCGATCTTCCACTGTGCCGCCAGCTCCTTGACCGACGCTGCTTTGAGCGGGCCGTGGCAGAAGCGCAGGATCCGGCCGGTGTAGCGACCGTCGACCACTTCGCCGCGCGTGGCCGCCACCGCGGTGACATCGAGGAGCTCTCCGAGCACGGCGATGAACTGCTCGGGCGACGATGAGACCAGGAACACGCGGTGGCCGAGGGCGTGGTGCTCGGCGATGCGTGCTTTCGCCTCCGTGTAGACGCGGGGAAGCACGTGTTCCGGGACGGTGCGGCGCGCGAACTGGAGCAGGTCGTCCGCGTCGATGCCGGCGACCAGCCCACCCGCGCCCTGCACGGCGTCGCGGATCTGGTCCTCGTCGAAGCCGAGTAGGCTGAAGCGCACCTGCACCACCAGTGAGTGGAGCATCGCCCGCGTCGCCAGCATGCCGGCACGTCGCATCGGCCGCGCCACGTGCAGCAGAGACGAGCCGCGCAACAGCGTCCGATCGACGTCGAAAAAGGCTGCCACAGAGTGTGGGTCGGGGGTGTTGCGGTCGGCTACCATGCGCTGATGTCTCGAATTGCGAGCCGCAGCGCGGACTCTCGTCCGTCCAGTGTAGGGGCCGACGCGGAAACGCTGCTCCGCGACGCAGAGCAACGCATCGCCGCGTCGCGGAACATCGAACACTGGCAACCGGGACTGGCGCGGTGGGACGCGCTGGTCATGCTCGCGCACGTGCTCGGTGAGTCTCCTGACGGCGTCGATCACCAGGAGGTCACGCACGCGCAGGAACGGCGGTTCGAGTCGATGGTGGATCGCCGCCTCACCGGCGAGCCCGTCAACTACATCACCGGGCACTTCGAGTTCTGTGGGCTTCACCTCATGGTGCGGTCGGGCGTGTTCTCTCCGCGGTCGTCGAGCGAACACCTCGTCGACGAGGCGGTGACGCGGCTGCGCCGCCGTCGCGGTCACCGCGTGGCCGTCGACGTGGCAACCGGTTCGGGGGCGATCGCGCTCGCCATCGCGGTGGCGACGCGCGACTGTGAGGCGTGGGGTCTGGATATCTCCGCGGACGCGATCCGCCTGGCTCGTGACAACGCGCGCCACCTCGACCTCGGTGCCGTCCGCTTCCGGGTGAGCGACATGCTCACGTCGCTGCCGGCGTCACTGCGCGGAGAAGTGGGCGTGTTCACCATTCATCCCCCGTACGTGGCGCGCGCCGAGGTGAAGACCCTGCCGGCCGAGATCAGGCGGTTCGAGCCGCGGTCGACACTGACCGACGGCTCGGAGGACGGCCTCGGGCTGGTGCGCCGGCTCGCCGCCGACGCGCTGCCGTGGCTGCGCCCAGGAGGGTGGGTGCTGGTGGAGATCGCGCCCTACCTGGCGCGGGCCACGTCGACCATCCTGCGTCGTGCCGGGCTGCGGGACGTTCGCTCGCAACGCGACAGCCTCGGCGTCACCCGTGTGGTTGGAGGTCGACTGTGAGCCTTGATCACGACAGCGGCGCCGGCGCGCCGTGGCGGCGGCCCATGCGTGGCCGGGTGGACGAGCGCCTACTCGACAGCACCGTCCTGCGGGACAACCGCCTGCGGGACCCGCACGTGCGGCCACTGCTGGTGTACGTCCCCCCGGGGGGCGACGACCGCGAGTTGCCGGTCATCCACCTGATCCAGGGCTTCACAGGTCAGGTCGACATGTGGCGCAACCGCAGCGCGCTCCGTCCCAGCGCCATCGAGCTGATCGACGAGCTGTTC
>JALYTM010000197.1 GCA_030854305.1 Candidatus Dormiibacterota bacterium | reverse complement strand
CCGCTACCTGGAGCTCAAGCGCCGCGCCGCCCTGTGAGCGGCGAAGGCGGCGCGGGTTCCGCGGTCGACCTGGAGGTAGTAGATGACCACCACCGCGAGCGCGATGCGCAACCCCGCCTGCCACACGTCGGCGTACTCGGCCGCGCCCAGCACCAGTGAGAGGTACTCGAACACCAGCACCCCGGTGCGTGCCCGTTCCGACAGGCCGGCGAGCAGGCGCGTCGCCCAGAGCAGCAGCCCGGACGCGGCGGTGAGCACCACGCCGATGGCGATGACCGCGGCGGTACCGGAGATGCCGGCGATGCCGAGGGCGGTGGCGAAGCCGGCCCCGCCGATCACGAACAGGACTCCCGTGAAGACGCCGAGGCCCCCCTGGACGTAGGCAACCGTGCGCGCGGTCCTGAGGCCGGGCGGCAGCGGGGCGTGCGCCATGGTTGCTCTCTCAGTCCTCGCGCTCACCGGGCTCAACGCCAGGAGTGTATTGGCTGCCTCCGCCCCGACGGCGGGTCAGACCGGGGGCAGAGCCGCCGCTGCCGCGGCCTCGCCGGGGAGCCCGGTGGCGGCGCCGTCGTGGCTCCCGCGCAGTGCCGCCGAGGAGGCGCGCGTGAACAGCAACCCGATGATGGCGGCGAAGAACGCGACGTTGACCAGCGTCGACACGGAGAGGTCGAGGGATCGCAGTACCAGCAGCCCGGCCAGAGACGCCTCCGCGCACACCAGCGCCGCCCGCGCCCATGGGGCGAGGCGTCCGAGCTCGAACGCGAGGTACGCGAGCGCGATCCCGACCGCCACGTAGACCCCTCCCAAAACGGCGGCCCCGGTCCCGGCGAGGGCGCTGCCGGCGAAGGGGATCGAGTTGTCCGCGCCGAAGATCACCGCGGTCAGCACGACGAAAACCCCTGCCAGGACGCTGAACATCGCCTGCGTCCACACCAGCGACCGGCAGACGCGCAACGTCAACGGCACCGGCGGTTGAGCGAACGTGAAGGCCACCCTCGGATGCTAGCCGCGGCCGGTGCGGCCGCCCGGCTGCGAACCGAACTGTCAGAGAGCTGTGGCAGGTTCGGGAAGGGCCTCGATCGCGGCCACCACTGCGCGCGTGAGCTGCGTGGGGGTGCTGGCTCCAGCAGTCACGCCGACGCGTGTCATGCCGGCGAACCACTCGGGCTGCAGCTCCGAGGCGTTGTCGACGAGGAACGCGGGCTTGCCGGCGCGCTCCTCCACCACCTGGACCAGGCGCAGGCTGTTGCTGCTGCGGCGGCTGCCGACCACCACGACGCAGTCGACGTCGGTGGCGGCCACCACCGCGGCCTCCTGGCGCTCCTGGGTGGCGAGGCAGATCTCGTTGTGGACGGCGATGTCCGGGAAACGCTCGACCAGCCGGTCGATGATCGCCTGCGTGTCCCACATCGACAGCGTGGTCTGGCAGGTCACCGCCAGCCTCGTCCCGGCGGGGAACTCGAGGCCGTCGACCTCATCGCCGTTCTCGACGAGCGTGGTGCGGTCGGGTGCCACGCCCATCGCGCCGGCCGGCTCCGGGTGGCCGCGCTTGCCGATATAGATGACGTGGTACCCCTCGCCGGTGAGGCGCCGCACCAGGTCGTGCGTCCGGGTGACGTCGCTGCAGGTGGCATCGACGACGTTGAGGCCGCGGCGCTCGGCTTCGGCGACCACCTGCGGGGAGATCCCGTGGGCAGTGAAGACCACGGTCCCCGACTCGATCTGGTCGAGGCCCTTCATGCGGTCGGGCGCGTCGACCAGCGCAACGCCGTGCTCCTGCAGCTCGCGGGTGACGTGCTCGTTGTGCACCAGGTACCCGAGCATGGTCACCTTCTCGTCGGCGCCGCGCTCGCTGCCGACCCGCTTGGCGATGCGGATCGCTTCGACCACTCCGTGGCAGTACCCGCGGGGGGTGATGCGAAGGACCTCCATCTCCAGCTCAGTCTACGCCGCGGGTCGTTCCCCGCCGACGGCGATCGCGTCAAGCCGGAGCGTCCGGACCCGCCTCCGCGGCCGGCCGGCGAGCAGCAACCAGCTGTACAGCGACGTCCCCACGGCTGCGCCGATCGCCAGTTTTGCCCATGCCGGGATGGCGCTGGGCGACACGAACGACTCCAGCAACCCGGCCACCACGAGCAGCGACGCGCTCCCGGCGGCCAGCCCGAGCGACTCCCGGGCGGCGCGCGTGAAGGCGTCGCCGCGACGACGCAAGCCGGGCCGGAGCAGGGCGGACCCCACGTACAGGCCACACGCCCCGGCGATGACGATGATGCTCAGCTCCAGCACTCCGTGCGGAACGATCAGCGACCAGAAAGCGAGGTCGTAGCCGCCCTGGTGGACGGCTGCGGCGATCGTGCCCAGCATCCAGCCGTTCGCCACCAGCAGCAGGGCGGTGGGAATGCCCGCGAGCGCCCCCCCGAGGAAGCAGACCGCGGCAACCTTGATGTTGTTGGTGATGATCACCGTCCCCAGCAGAGGAGCGGCGGGCAGCGACTGGACCTGACCTCGGGCCAGCTGGTCGAACCCGGACTGGGGCACCAGCGAGTTCCTGAGGTCGGCACGAAGGTCGACGGCCAGCCACCCCGCCAGGGCGCCGGCAAGCAGCAACCCGAGGCTCAGCAGGATGAAGGTGCGGCGGGCACGGAACGCGCGCGGCACGCCGAGCACGAACCATCCCCACACCTGGGAGGGGTGGAACGGGGCGGCGCGGTGCAGAAGGGGGTGTGCGCGGGCACAGACGTCGTTGAGGTAGCGGGTGGTGTCGGCGTCCGGGAAGTCGCGCCGGGCGATCGCGAGGTCGCTCGCCGCCTGCCGGTACAGCGTCCCGAACCGCTCCAGCTCAGCGGCGGGGACACCGTGCAGCCGCCCGCGCCGACTGCGGCGCAGCAGGTTCTCCAGCTCCGCCCAGCGATCCCTGCGGCCGGCGATGAAGTGTTCGATCGTCACCGCCCCATCCGGCCCTGCAGCTGCAGGTAGAGGCGCTCGAGCAGCAGTTCGGGAGGCCACTGCCGCTCGGGGGCGGTGGCAGCCAGCTGCATCCGGTCGACCAGCCGGGTGCTCATGTCGGAGGCGAGGCGCGCACGCAGCGGCGGTTCGAGCCCGGGGCGGGTCAGGAAGGTGCGGATGGCGCTCAGCTCGCGTTCCCCGAGGCGGTCGATGCCGTCGATGGCCGGCCCGGCGTCGGGGGTCCGCAGCATCACCGGCGCCATTGTCACCGCGGCGGCGAGCGTGACCGGCGGGCGGACGTGCACCACCACGGTGCCCCCAAGCAGGTCACCGAGGCGGCGCGACTGGCGGTTGAAGAACATCACCACCACGCCCACGCCCAGGAAGAGCACATCGACGACGCGCGCCACGTTGCGCAGGAACAGCTGTGCGGTGGTCGGCGAGGATCCGTCGACACTGATCACGCGCAGTCTCATCGCCGACTTCCCCGGGCTGCGCCCGCCGGTGGCCACTTCGCACACCAGGAAGTAGGCCACGTACACGAAGAGGGTGACGCCACCGACCGCCAGGCCGGTGAGCGCGGCGGCGTTGGGGTCGGCCGGGTTGACCGCGCCGACAACCAGTGCGGCCACCACCAGCACCACGGCGCCGATGATCGCGGAGTCGATGAGCTGCGCCGTCAGCCGGCTGCCCAGGCCCGCGATGTCGTAGCCGATGCCGACGTTGTCCGAGGTGCTGACGCGCAGCACCTCGTGCTGGCTGTTGCCCATCGGGCCATCGTGTCACAGCCGGGGCGTCGCCACGACACGCGAGCGTCGCGCGTACCATGCGCCGGTCGCGGATCGGTGAGCAGGAGGCGGTGATGGCGGAGGTCAAGGCGGAGCTGGTCGGCAACCTCTGGAAAATCGTCACAGTGGTCGGCCAGGCGGTCGAGGAAGACGACACGCTGATGATCCTCGAGTCCATGAAAATGGAGATCCCGATCACGTCGCCGATCACCGGGACGGTGACCGCGATCCTGGTCAGCGAAGGGGATGTGGTGCAGGAGGGACAGACCGTCGCCGTCGTCGAGTAACCGGGGGCATGTGGTGGGCAGGGGCGGCGGCTGCGGTCGTTGCTCAGGCCGTGTAGCGGTCCGCCAGTTTGCCGGACAG